>NZ_JBEZJY010000007.1:0-270190 GCF_040651415.1 Streptomyces sp. NPDC048484 | reverse complement strand
CTGCAGAACGGCTACGCCCTGATGGTCGGCGGCGACGCCGAGCACATCGCCAAGGTCCAGCCCGTCTTCGACGCCCTCAAGCCGGAGGGTGACGCCGGGTTCGTCCACGCGGGCAAGGTCGGCGCCGGCCACTTCTCCAAGATGGTCCACAACGGCATCGAGTACGCCATGATGCAGGCCTACGCCGAGGGCTGGGAGCTCCTCCAGGCGGTCGACTCCGTCACGGACGTGCGCGAGGTCTTCCGCTCCTGGCAGGAGGGCACCGTCATCCGCTCCTGGCTGCTCGACCTGGCCGTCAACGCCCTGGACGAGGACGAGCACCTGGAGCAGCTGCGCGGCTACGCCCAGGACTCCGGCGAGGGCCGCTGGACCGTCGAGGCGGCCATCGACAACGCCGTACCGCTGCCCGCGATCACCGCGTCACTGTTCGCCCGGTTCGCGTCCCGGCAGGACGACTCACCGCAGATGAAGATGATCGCGGCACTGCGCAACCAGTTCGGCGGTCACGCCGTCGAGAAGGCTTAGTTCGGAAGCAGCCGGAAAGCAGCCGGAAGCAGACCGGAGCAGTCCGGCAGGAAACAATCCACAGGTCCGCTCCGCGGATCCACAGCCCCGGGGGAGGTCGGCGAACGACCATGCACGTCACGCATCTGTCGCTGGCCGACTTCCGCTCGTACGCCCAGGTCGAGGTCCCGCTCGACCCGGGCGTCACCGCGTTCGTGGGGCCCAACGGACAGGGCAAGACCAATCTCGTCGAGGCGGTCGGCTATCTGGCCAGCCTCGGCAGCCACCGGGTCTCGTCCGACGCGCCCCTGGTGCGGATGGGCGCCGACCGGGCGATCATCCGGGCCAACATCCGCCAGGGCGAGCGCCAGCAGCTCGTGGAGCTGGAGCTGAACCCCGGCAAGGCGAATCGCGCCCGTATCAACAGGTCCTCGCAGGTCAGGCCCCGCGACGTGCTCGGCATCGTACGGACCGTGCTGTTCGCGCCCGAGGATCTGGCGCTGGTCAAGGGCGACCCCGGAGAGCGCCGGCGCTTCCTCGACGAGCTGATCACCGCGCGCTCTCCGCGGATGGCCGGGGTGCGCTCGGACTACGACCGTGTCCTGAAGCAGCGCAACACGCTGCTGAAGTCGGCCGCGCTCGCCCGCCGCCACGGCGGCCGCACGATGGACCTCTCCACACTCGACGTGTGGGACGAGCACCTCGCACGCGTCGGCGCCGAGCTGCTCGCCCAGCGGCTCGATCTGATCGCCACGATCCAGCCGCTCACCGACAAGGCGTACGAGCAGCTGGCGCCCGGCGGCGGCCCGGTGGCCCTGGAGTACAAGCCCTCCTCGCCCGAGATCACCGGCCACGCGCGCGAGGAGCTGTACGAGCAGCTGATGGCGGCCCTGGCGGAGACCCGCAAACAGGAGATCGAACGGGGCGTCACGCTCGTGGGCCCCCACCGGGACGAACTGCTGCTCAAACTCGGCCAGATGCCCGCGAAGGGATACGCGTCACACGGCGAGTCCTGGTCGTACGCGCTGTCGCTGCGCCTGGCCTCGTACGACCTGCTGCGGGCCGAGGGCAACGAACCCGTGCTGGTCCTCGACGACGTGTTCGCCGAGCTGGACACCCGTCGCCGCGAACGCCTCGCCGAGCTGGTCGCCCCCGGCGAGCAGGTACTGGTGACGGCCGCGGTCGACGACGACGTGCCGGGCGTACTGGCGGGGACGCGATATGCGGTGGCCGACGGTGCGGTGGAGCGGGTATGAGCGAGAACACACCTGGGCCGAAGGAACCGCCCGAGCCCTCCGGGGTCGACCTCGCGCGCGTGGCGCTGCGCGCGGCGAAGGAGCAGGCACGCGCGCGTGGGGACGCGGCGCGGGACAAGAAGCAAGCGCGTCGTGGAGGTCTGCGCTCCGGCGCGCACGCCGACGGGCGCGACCCCATGGCTCTCGGGTCCGCCATCAACCGGCTCATCACCGAGCGCGGCTGGGAGACCCCGGCCGCCGTCGGCGGGGTCATGGGCCGCTGGCCGCAGATCGTCGGGGACGACCTGGCCAACCACTGCGTACCGGAGAAGTACGACGAGGACGAGCGCGTACTGATCGTGCGGTGCGACTCGACGGCCTGGGCCACCAATCTGCGGCTGCTCGCTCCGCAGCTGGTCGCACGCCTGAATGAGGACCTCGGGCACGGCACGGTGAGGCTGATCAAGGTGCTTGGCCCCGGTGGTCCCGTCCACCGCTACGGCCCCCTCCGTGCCCCCGGCAGCACCGGTCCCGGTGACACCTACGGGTGAGCCAGACCGGACGGTATGCCGTCCGTAGCGCGGGGTTGACACCCGGAAGCGCTGAGTGCCGCTCTGCGCCTCTTTGAGCCCGGGTCCGCATATGGGGAGTCGGTGGAGACCGGTTCAGGGCGGCACATGCGGACTCAGGTACCGGCAAACCCCCATCACTGTCGGCGCTACCGGTAGACTGGAAGCTAATCCCGCCCCACTTGTGGGACGCACCGAGCAACGCTGACAAAGGCTTACCAACGCAACACGCCGCAGCCGCTCCGGCAGACCGCCTGGAGCTTGGCTTGTGCTGTGCCAGAAAGGGCGCTTCGTGGCCGATTCCGGCAACCCCAACGAGAACATCCCGTCCACCGACGCGGGCGCGAAAATCGAGCTCAAGACCTCGAACGGCGAGGTCACAGCCTCGTACGACGCCAGCGCCATCACCGTCCTCGAGGGTCTGGACGCGGTCCGCAAGCGACCCGGCATGTATATCGGCTCGACCGGCGAGCGCGGACTGCACCACCTCGTGTACGAGGTCGTCGACAACTCCGTCGACGAGGCGCTGGCCGGCCACGCGGACACGATCGACGTCACGATCCTTCCCGACGGCGGCGTCCGCGTCATCGACAACGGCCGTGGCATCCCGGTGGGCATCGTCGCCTCCGAGGGCAAGCCCGCCGTCGAGGTCGTGCTGACCGTGCTGCACGCGGGCGGCAAGTTCGGCGGCGGCGGTTACGCGGTCTCCGGTGGTCTGCACGGCGTGGGCGTCTCCGTCGTGAACGCGCTGTCCTCCAAGGTGGCGGTGGAGATCAGGACCGACGGGCGCCGCTGGACGCAGGACTACAAGCTGGGCGTCCCGACGGCTCCGCTGGCCGAGCACGAGACCACGGACGAGACCGGCACGTCGGTCACCTTCTGGGCCGACGGGGACATCTTCGAGACCACGGACTACTCCTTCGAGACGCTCTCGCGGCGCTTCCAGGAGATGGCGTTCCTCAACAAGGGTTTGACGATCAAACTCACTGATGAGCGCGACTCGGCGAAGGCCGTGGCGGGTGCCGACGAGGCCGGTGCGGACGAGGCCGAAGAGGTCAAGACCGTCACGTACCACTACGAGGGCGGCATCGTCGACTTCGTGACGTACCTCAACTCCCGCAAGGGCGAGGTCGTCCACCCCACCGTGATCGACATCGAGGCCGAGGACAAGGAGCGCATGCTCTCCCTCGAAGTCGCGATGCAGTGGAACGGCGGCTACAGCGAGGGCGTGTACTCCTTCGCCAACACCATCCACACCCACGAGGGCGGCACGCACGAGGAGGGCTTCCGTGCGGCGCTCACCGGTCTCATCAACCGGTACGCGCGCGACAAGAAGCTGCTGCGCGAGAAGGACGACAACCTCACGGGCGACGACATCCGCGAGGGTCTGACGGCGATCATCTCGATCAAGCTCGGCGAGCCCCAGTTCGAGGGGCAGACGAAGACCAAGCTGGGCAACACCGAGGCGAAGACCTTCGTCCAGAAGGTCGTCCACGAGCACATCACGGACTGGCTGGACCGCAACCCGAACGAAGCCGCGGACATCATCCGCAAGGGCATCCAGGCGGCCACCGCGCGCGTGGCGGCCCGCAAGGCCCGCGACCTCACCCGCCGCAAGGGACTCCTGGAGACGGCGTCGCTGCCGGGCAAGCTGAGCGACTGCCAGTCGAACGACCCCACCAAGTGCGAGATCTTCATCGTCGAGGGTGACTCCGCCGGCGGTTCGGCCAAGTCCGGCCGGAACCCGCAGTACCAGGCGATCCTCCCGATCCGAGGCAAGATCCTCAACGTCGAGAAGGCGCGGATCGACAAGATCCTGCAGAACCAGGAGATCCAGGCGCTGATCTCGGCCTTCGGTACCGGGGTCCACGAGGACTTCGACATCGCGAAGCTCCGCTACCACAAGATCATCCTGATGGCGGACGCCGACGTCGACGGCCAGCACATCAACACCCTGCTGCTGACCTTCCTGTTCCGCTTCATGCGGCCGCTGGTCGAGGCCGGCCACGTGTTCCTGTCCCGCCCGCCGCTCTACAAGATCAAGTGGGGCCGCGACGACTTCGAGTACGCGTACTCGGACCGTGAGCGCGACGCCCTGACCGAGCTCGGCCGCCAGGCCGGCAAGCGCGTCAGGGAGGACTCGATCCAGCGCTTCAAGGGTCTCGGTGAGATGAACGCCGAGGAGCTGCGCATCACGACCATGGACCAGGAGCACCGCGTCCTCGGCCAGGTCACGCTCGACGACGCCGCCCAGGCCGACGACCTCTTCTCGGTCCTGATGGGCGAGGACGTCGAGGCACGCCGCGCGTTCATCCAGCGCAACGCCAAGGACGTCCGCTTCCTCGACATCTGAGTCGGTCTCAGCTGACCGCGTCAGAAAGGATCTTCACCAGCAATGACCGACGAGACACCCATTTCCCCCACCGGTCCGGGCATCCCCGTTGCGGGCGAGACCATCCAGCGTGTCGAGCCCGTCGGGCTCGAGACCGAGATGCAGCGCTCGTACCTCGACTACGCGATGTCCGTCATCGTGTCGCGCGCGCTGCCCGACGTACGGGACGGTCTCAAGCCCGTCCACCGCCGCGTCCTGTACGCCATGTACGACGGCGGCTACCGGCCCGAGAAGGGCTTCTACAAGTGCGCCCGTGTCGTCGGCGACGTCATGGGCAACTACCACCCGCACGGCGACTCCTCGATCTACGACGCGCTGGTCCGCCTCGCGCAGCCGTGGTCGATGCGGATGCCGCTGGTGGACTCGAACGGCAACTTCGGTTCCCCGGGCAACGACCCGGCCGCCGCGATGCGGTACACCGAGTGCAAGATGATGCCGCAGTCCATGGAGATGGTCCGCGACATCGACGAGGACACCGTCGACTTCACGGACAACTACGACGGCCGCTCCCAGGAGCCGACCGTCCTGCCGGCCCGCTTCCCGAACCTGCTGATCAACGGCTCGGCGGGCATCGCGGTCGGCATGGCCACCAACATTCCGCCGCACAACCTGCGCGAGGTCGCGTCCGGTGCCCAGTGGTACCTGGAGAACCCCGAGGCCTCGCACGAGGAGCTCCTGGACGCGCTGATCGAGCGCATCAAGGGCCCCGACTTCCCGAGCGGCGCCCTTGTGGTGGGCCGAAAAGGCATCGAGGAGGCGTACCGCACGGGCCGTGGCTCCATCACGATGCGCGCGGTCATCGAGGTCGAGGAGATCCAGAACCGCCAGTGCCTGGTGGTCACCGAGCTCCCCTACCAGGTCAACCCCGACAACCTGGCGCAGAAGATCGCCGACCTGGTGAAGGACGGCAAGGTCGGCGGCATCGCGGACGTCCGGGACGAGACCTCGTCGCGTACGGGCCAGCGCCTGGTCATCGTCCTGAAGAGGGACGCGGTCGCCAAGGTCGTCCTGAACAACCTCTACAAGCACACCGATCTGCAGACGAACTTCGGCGCCAACATGCTGGCGCTGGTGGACGGCGTGCCGCGCACCCTGTCGCTCGACGCGTTCATCCGCCACTGGGTGACGCACCAGATCGAGGTCATCGTCCGCCGTACGAGGTTCCGGCTGCGCAAGGCCGAGGAGCGCGCACACATCCTGCGCGGCCTCCTGAAGGCCCTGGACGCCATCGACGAGGTCATCGCACTGATCCGGCGCAGCGACACCGTCGAGATCGCGCGTGGGGGCCTCATGGGCCTCCTGGAGATCGACGAGATCCAGGCCAACGCCATCCTCGAGATGCAGCTGCGCCGGCTGGCCGCTCTGGAGCGCCAGAAGATCGTCGCGGAGCACGACGAGCTCCAGGCGAAGATCCGCGAGTACAACGCGATCCTGGCCTCGCCCGTCCGTCAGCGCGGCATCATCAGCGAGGAACTCGCCGCGATCGTCGAGAAGTTCGGTGACGACCGCCGCTCCAAGCTGGTGCCCTTCGACGGCGACATGTCCATGGAGGACCTGATCGCCGAAGAGGACATCGTCGTCACCATCACGCGCGGCGGCTACATCAAGCGGACCAAGGCCGAGGACTACCGTTCGCAGAAGCGCGGCGGCAAGGGCGTACGCGGCACGAAGCTCAAGGAAGACGACATCGTCGACCACTTCTTCGTGTCGACGACGCACCACTGGCTGCTGTTCTTCACGAACAAGGGCCGCGTCTACCGCGCGAAGGCGTACGAGCTGCCCGACGCCGGGCGGGAAGCGCGCGGACAGCACGTCGCGAACCTGCTGGCCTTCCAGCCGGACGAGGCGATCGCCGAGATCCTCGCGATCCGCGACTACGAAGCGGTGCCCTATCTGGTGCTCGCCACCAAGGGCGGGCTGGTGAAGAAGACATCCCTGAAGGATTACGATTCACCGCGTTCGGGCGGCGTCATCGCGATCAATCTCCGTGAAACGGAGGACGGTTCTGATGACGAACTGATCGGAGCCGAGCTGGTTTCATCGGCCGATGATCTGCTCCTGATCAGCAAAAAGGCCCAATCGATCAGGTTCACCGCGACGGACGACGCACTGCGCCCCATGGGCCGTGCCACCTCGGGCGTCAAGGGGATGAGCTTCCGTGAGGGAGACCAGCTGCTCTCGATGAATGTTGTTCGACCCGGTACGTTCGTGTTCACTGCCACAGACGGTGGGTACGCGAAGCGGACCAACGTCGACGAGTACCGCGTCCAGGGTCGCGGTGGCCTGGGCATCAAGGCCGCCAAGATCGTCGAGGACCGCGGCTCACTCGTCGGCGCGCTGGTGGTCGAGGAGACCGACGAGATCCTCGCCATCACACTGTCGGGCGGTGTGATTCGCACGCGAGTCAACGAGATCAGGGAGACGGGCCGTGACACCATGGGCGTCCAACTGATCAACCTGGGCAAGCGCGATGCCGTCGTCGGTGTCGCACGTAACGCCGAGGCCGGTCGCGAAGCCGAGGAAGTCGACGGGGTGGTCGACGACTCGGACGAGGTCGAGACGGTCGCCGGCACGGACGAGGGCGAGCAGTCCTCGGACGAGTAACGAGGAGTGAGTCATCGTGAGCGGAGCCACGGGCGCCGGTTCGACCGATACGGAAACGGACGGCGGCCGTGGCCCCGCCACGGAGGCGACTGACTCCCATGACTCTCATGGAACCCAGGGGGGAACTGTGACGGACACCCGAGGCCCACAGACGCCGCAGTACGCGGCCGGTGCGGCCCCAAGCTCGCCGGTGCCTCCGGGCCCCGCGACACCTCCGGGCCCGCCGACGCCTTCGGGCACGGCGGCACCTTCGGGTCCGGCGGCACCTTCGGGTCCGGCGGCACCGAAGGCTCCGGGCTCGCCTCTGCCGGGGGAGCGACAGTCGCAGCAGCCCGCTGCTCAGCCGTACCACCCGCCGCAGGCGTACCCGGCGCACACGGCACCCGCCGCGGGTGCCGCCGCCGTCCGCAGGCCGCGCACCGGGGCACGCACCACGCCCCGCACGCGCAAAGCACGACTGCGGGTGGCCAAGGCCGACCCGTGGTCGGTGATGAAGGTCAGCTTCCTGCTCTCCATCGCGCTCGGCATCTGCACGATCGTGGCGGCCGCGGTGCTGTGGATGGTCATGGACGCCATGGGCGTCTTCTCCACCGTGGGCGGCACGATCTCCGAGGCCACCGGCTCGAACGAGTCCAACGGTTTCGACCTGCAGTCGTTCCTGTCGCTGCCGCGCGTACTGATCTTCACATCGATCATCGCCGTCATCGACGTCGTCCTCGCCACCGCGCTCGCGACCCTCGGCGCGTTCATCTACAACCTCTCGGCGGGCTTCGTCGGCGGTATCGAGCTCACGCTCGCCGAGGACGAGTAAACGTTGTCATCCCCGCTTCACTGTGCGAGCGCATCCCAGCCGGGGGTGCGCTTTCGCGCTGTCCAGGCAGGCTGGAGCGGGGCTCGGATACCGATTTTGGGACTGACCCCGTCGTGCGCTAATCTTCAGAGGTCAGCGCGCGGGACGTACACCGCACAGCGCGGCGGGGCTATAGCTCAGTTGGTTAGAGCGCATCCCTGATAAGGATGAGGCCACAGGTTCAAATCCTGTTAGCCCCACATACGAGAAGACCCCCAGTCGATCAGGCTGGGGGTCTTTTAACATCACCGGTTGACACCAACGGCGACGATCAGCCGATGAGCGGATCTTCCAGAAGCTCAGCGCGCATCGACACGGCCTCCCGCTCGCTGCGCCCGGAGATCTCTGCCGGTTCGGCGGCAGGCCCGACTGGTACCCTCCCGCAGCGGCTTCAACTTCTCTGACCCAGACCGCAGTTGACGTCGGGGCTGGATGGGTGCAGGCGGGATGACCGTGAGTAGCCGAGTCCGGTGGAAAGGGCTGTCGTGATCCTCCTGGTGCCGGTGGTCTTTCTCGCTGCCATCGCGATGATCGTGTTCTTGCTGCTCCGGTGCCTCAGAGTTGTCTTGCCGGGGAACCGGCACTGGTCTGGATGGCGCCGTGTGGTCGTTGCCGGCGCCCTTGCCTGCGCGGCCACGGCTACGGCCTCTTACTCGTTGGGGGTCATCAATCTGATGCTGACCGTGGCCGTGGCGCAGGATGGCGGGACGAACTCGGCTCCGTTGCCCTACAACCACCCGTGCATGAGCCAGCTGAAGGGGGCGACAGACTACGACGTCCAATTCCTCGCCCTGCGCACCCTGTGCGTCATGGAAGACGGAGAGCGTAGAGCAGTGGACGACGTACCGCAGGGGGTTCGGGTGACGGCAGCGGCATCCGCGGGCAGCTCCGCCGTGTTGGCGGGGATCGTGGTGGCTGCCGGGGCCCTTCCTGCGCGTCCGACTGCCGACAAGCGTCCTTGACGCCCCTGCACTGCAGCAGCGAGGTACAGCGACCACAGCGACCGTCGGTGTCCCGCACCAATCCCAGAAACTGGATGAGAAGCCCCGGACGATGAGTCGGGGTTTCTGCCCGCGCTGCCCGCGCTGCTTGCGCGTCTCCTCGGTGAATCGCGGGGCAGGGCCCAGAAGGGCCCGGCTGCGGAAGCCGGTATCTCCTGTCCGACGCTCAACGCATGGATGAACCGGACGCGCGGGACCTCCCGCATCGATCCGGAACGGTTGCTTTCGATGGTCGAGGTGTTCCGTCGCTGAGGTGCAAGGACCACGCCTCAGGGGGTTCTTCGCCTCCCGTCGGCCGACCGGCGCCCGGCCCCAGTGGGGACGAACGCGAGACACAACTGCTCAAGGTCTACCGCAAATTGTCCGAATCCAGGCAGCGCACTCTGGTCAAGAACGCCGAAGCGATGCTCCAGCTCAGTCGCACTTCTTGACGGTGCCTCCGGTGCCTCCGGTGCCTCCGGCGCCTTGGCGGATTCGGGTGCTTTGCCCTACCGGTGCACAGCACGGAGGGGCGATTTTCGGACTGGCAATTCTCAGTGGGACACCCAACAACTCTCTCACTCAGTGAACACGCATGAGCACGATCCGCTTGTTGCTTGCCGCCGCATGCCTCCCTGCGCGGGATTTCTGCATGCCCTCATTGCATCCCAGGAGGAATTCCTGTGTGTCTCGGGGCTTCTGCGGCGGATGACCTTCGGTCGGCGAATTCCGGGTTGCCGGGGGTTCGAATGCCGGTCTCTCGGAGAGCGGTCGGTCATCCCCGAGTCGCTGAGCCGGCAGCCGCCAGAACCGGGGCCGAGGATTGCGAGGGAAGAGCGATGCCGGCGGTGGGTGCGGCGGTCCCGGCCGGTGCCGAGGATGTGCAGGTGGCCATTGCCGTGCGCGTAGGGAGTTCCCCGCGGAGCCCTGCGGTCGGCCTGGTCGCGGTTGTGCCGGCGCCGGTGACGGTGCCGATGACTCCGGTCACAGTGCGGGTGGGGCCGGAAGGGCCAGAGGGTGCCGGGATGGTGTGCCTCGTGCCGGACGGGGCCGGGATGGTGCTCCTCGCGCCGGAGCTTGCCGTACCGGAGCCTGCCGTACCGGAGCCTGCCGTGCCGGAGTCCGTTGCGCCGGCGAGGGGCGCTGTGGGGGCTGTCGCGTCGGCGACGGCTGTTGCCGCGGCGTTCGTCGTGGTGCGGGCAGCGGCAGGGGCCAGTGCGCTGGCGTGTGCGACGGCGGTGTCCGTGGCCGTGGCGTCCGTCGGCGGTCGGTGCCGGCAGGACGGCGAGGAGCCGTGCGCCTCCGCGTGGATTCGCTGCTTCATCGTCGGTGGCAGGGAGTGTGCGTGGGCACGGGCCCGGATGGGCTCCTCCTGCGCCGCCGTGTTCTGCGGAGCGTCGGTGTTGCGCGCTGTCCCCGCCTCGGGTACGGCGGCGACGGCGGTCGTCGTGATCAGTCCGAGCGTCGTGCACAGCGTGAGGAAGGCGGTGACGATCGCCGTCCACAGGTTCATGGCCGGGTTGCGGGTCATGGTCCCTCTCTTTCGGGTGGGTGGATTTGCGTACTTTCCTCATGATGTGTATGTCGGCTGCGAGGTGACGGACCGACGCTCGTGGCGCGGCGATCTTCTGATGAACACCACTCATATGGGCGTAAACATTGCGAAATAGCCTGAAGGGCGTAGAAACAGGGGCGAAATACTCCTCGGAGAAGATGTGACCACCCTCCGATCGGAGCGGGCGAGATCCAGTCCTACTGCGTTCCCACCGAGGCCAGTTGAGGCCCGACGCAGGTCACCGATCGGTATCGGCCGGTGTGTATAGTCGGGCGCCAGAAGTCCCCAACGCCAAGGAAAGACGAGGTCGCGCGGTGAAGAAGCTTCTTGTGGTCGCACTGGCCGCCATCGGCGGGCTCCTCGTGTACCGCCAGATCCAGGCGGATCGCGCCGAGCAGGATCTGTGGACGGAGGCGACCGACTCCGTGCCCACGGGTTCGTGAGATCGACGACAGTCTCAGTACAGACCCCGGCCGCCTCGCGGTCGGGGTTTTGTGTTGCCCGGGGCCGCCGGGCCCGGTAGGAGGGGACCGGACGTCACAGGAAGCGCTTGTGTCACCGAAGAGTGGGGTGGCGCGGCGGTCCGAGGGGCAGGATGGTCGAGGCTTCGCGGGCGTTCGGGACCCTGTCGGAACAGCGACGGCGCCGACCTGCGGGAGCCTGATGGGTGACGGTCGGGGTGATGGCGAGGGGGCGCGTGATGGGGCGGCGCACGAGATGGTGGCGCGGCCGTACGGCCCTGGCCGGGGCGGCGGCGCTGCTCTCGGTCGGGGCGTCGGCGGGACAGACGCCGGCGGCCGGTACTACCCCTCCGTACCGCTTCGCCGCCGGCGCCGAGCGGATCGAGGGTGCGACGCAGCTTTCCGACGCCGTACGTCTGACACCCGGTACGACCTACCGGAGCACCATCCGCGACGACGGCAAGCTCTACTACGGGTTGCGGCTGGACAAGGCGTCCAGCGCGTACGTGTCGGCCACAGCTGTTCCCAAGCAGGGCACGAAGGTCGTGTACTCGGACGGCATCAAGGTGTCGCTGCAGGACGCCGCAGGCCACAAGTGTTTCTCCGGGGACGCAGGCGCCGCCCGCTTCGGACCCACCGAGAGTCCGCGCCCGCTCACCGCCTGGGCGTCGCGCAGGGCCGGCCCCGGCGCTTACAGCTGCAAGGACGTCGGTACGTACTCGGTGCTCGTCGAGCGTACGAGCGGGAGCGGGTCCTCACCGGACGACTGGGAGCTGGAGCTTCAGTACGTCTCGGAGCCCGCTCTGGAGGAGACCGCTCCGACGGCCGCCCCGGAGGTGTGGGACTCCGCCTCCCCGGAAGTGCCCGACGGCTCGGCCAGGCCCCGTGAGGGCGGCACGAGCTTCAACGCGGCGCGCTCCCTGGAGCAGGGCGTCTGGAAGGACGAGATCCAGGCCGGGCAGACGCTCTTCTACCGCGTTCCCGTCGACTGGGGCCAGCAGATCGACGCCACCGCGGAACTGGGACCGGCCGACGGAGACGGCTTCCTGGGGAATGCCCTCGTCATGTCGCTCTACAACCCCGTGCGTGCCCTGGTGGACGACGCCGACACCGGATACGACGGCACACGGCAGCGGACCGCCCTGGAACCGCTGCCTCCGGTGGCGTACGAGAACCGGTACGCCGTCGACGACCAGGTCGGCGGTATGCGGTTCGCCGGCTGGTACTACCTCGCCGTGCACCTCGGGGCGGGTATGGCCGACAAGTTCGGCGACGGGCCGTTCGAGCTGACGCTGAGCGTGGGGGTGAGGGGTGCGGCCGGGAAGGCGCCGGCGTACGGAGGTGCCGTCGCACCGCGCGACGTGTTCGAGGTGACCGCGGGGGACCGCGACGACGCGGAGAGGGGCACTGCGGCGACCGGCGGGGGCGGTGGTGCGGGCGAGAACCTCGCGATGAAGGCGGTGGCCGCGGGCGGGATCGGTGCGGGGTGCGTCCTCGTGCTGGGGCTCGCGGTGTGGACGGTGGCCGACCGGCGGCGGGCGGCGGCGGAAGCGGCCGAGGGCGCGGTGCCGGTTGCCGACGGCGTGGCTGCACGGACGTACGGGCGGCCGCGAGCCCGATAGTTCAGTGGTGCTGGGGTCTGGGTCCGGCCGGTGGTTCAGCGGTGCCAGGGCCGGTTCAGATCCGTGTCAGTGCCCAGAACCCGATCGCGAAGCAGACGAGCGCGAGCAGCAGCACCGGAACTGTCACCAACATGGGCGGTCCGGGCCGCGGCCGCGCTCGCGCCCGCCTGGCACGGTGACGCGCGACGGGCTGCGGCTGCGGCTGCGACGGAACCTGAATGTCCTGAGCGGTGTATGAAGCAGTAGAGGCAGCTTCGTGCGGCTGCGGGCGCGGCACGGGGGCCGGGGTCGACGCGTACGGAGCCTGGGGGGAAGGCGCGTGAGTGGGTTCGTACGGGAGCGATGGGGCGTAGGCGGAACTCGGCAGGCCGAGCGGAGCGGAGGGAGCGGGGGGAGCAGAGGTACGAGGCGGGGGTGGCAGGTGGAAGCTGCCGGTGTCCGACGCGGTGAGGGGCTGCGGGGGGACGGGCCCGGTGGGCGCTCGCTCGGGCGAGGGACGTTCCGAGGGACGCTCGGGCGAGGGACGGTCGGGAGAAGGTGGGTCAGGAGTGGGGTGGGCCGCTGGGGGGACGGCTCCCGTGGAGGTCTCGGGGGATGCGGCGCCGTCTGTCGGTGCCTCCGGCTGCCCGGAGCCTGTTCGAACCTCCGGTGAGGCCGAGCCTGTCCGCGGGCCCGGCAGCGAGGCGTTCGGGGCCGGTCCTCGGCGCACGGTGTCGTGTCCCTGAGCCTGTCCCTGTGGCTGACCTCGTCCTGGCCCTCGTCCTGGCCCTTGTCCCGGCCCTCGCCCTTGGGGCCGGGACAAGGCGGTCGTGGTCGTGAGAGGGCCGTCAGGGCCGAACCCCGCTTGCAGCGGGCCGAGTTGGTCGAAGATCTCGATCAGCTCGTCGTCGGGGCCGGGCTCCGGCAGGAGCTCCCTGGCCGAGACGAGTGCCTTGCGTGCTCCTGTGGCGGTGCGGAACCGAGCCTGTGGGTCCGGTTCGAGCAGAGATGCCACGACCTGCCACAGGGGCTCGGGAACCCCCTTCGGGGCGCTCGGGGTGCCCTGGGCCGCGAAGTGCTCGACCAGCGTCTTGGCGTCGGGTTTGGCGCCTTCGAGGAGATAGAGGGCCACCAGGCCCACAGCGAAGAGGTCGGCGGGGAAGTCCGGGTCCGCGCCGAGCAGCTGCTCGGGCGCGAGGTAACCAGGCGTGCCCACCACGTAGTTGGTCTCCGTGAGCCGTGGGTCACCGAGACGCATCGAGATGCCGAAGTCGGACAGCCGCAGCCGGGGGCGGCCCGTGCCGGTCGCCTCCAGCAGGATGTTGGCGGGCTTGATGTCACGGTGCACGATCCCCTCCGCGTGCACCGCGGCGAGCCCCGCCAACAACTGGTCGAGCAGTGTGCAGACGAAGGCCGGCGGGAGAGGGCCGTAGTCCCCGATCAGATGGACCAGCGAACCCCCACCGACGAGGTCCATGGTGAACAGGACCTTGTCGTCGTCGGCCGCCCAGCTGGCGGGAGCGAGCACATGGGGATGATCGATCCGCACCGCCTGCTCGCGCACGAACCGCAGCAGCGAGTGGGCGTCGCTCTGCTGGAGCACTTTGGCGGCCACATACCGGCGCCGCCGGTGGTCCCAGGCGCGCCAGACCGCACCGACTCCCCCGCGTCCGATCGGGTCGACCAGTTCGTACCGTCCGGCGAAGACCTCACTCATGGTCGTGCGTCGCTCCCCCTTCGGCGGTCGGTACGGCAGCCTCTTCGAGGTACCCGGCTGCCCTGCTCTTCCGGGTGTCCGGCCTCCGCCGCCCGGATACCCGGCCGCCCGGCTGCCTGGCTTCCTGCTGCTGGAAAGCCACAACATGCTTCCAGCCGCAGGGCGTTCGGCTGCCGGGCGGTGTTCTCAGCTCTGGTGGGACTGGTAGTGGGCAACCGCGTCGGAGGTGCGCCCGGCTCCGTACACCCGGAGGAACTCTGCCAGTTCCGGGTGCGTCGGGGCGAGGGTGTCGGCCGCCTCGATGATGTCCCCCGCCGCGGACACCGAGCGCAGCAGTGACTGAATCTCGCGCACCACGCGCTTCACCGTCGGTGCCCCGCCCGAACTGGTGGTCGACTGCGTGGTGTTGCTCAGCACCGAGCCCCCCTGGGACTTCTTGATCTCCTCCATGCGCTCGGTGGCTTCCGCGGCGCTCACGCTGCCGTCCGCGACCTGGCCCGAGAGATCCTGCAGCAGCTGAACACGCTGGACCACCGCGGGATTGCCGATCTTGGCGCGCTGGCCGCTCATCAGCTGAGACAGCATGGGCGCGGACAGGCCGAGCACTCCCGCCAGGCGGGCCTGATTGAGCCCCAGGTCATCTATGAGCCTACGGAAGAGCGCCCCCAGCGGCTCCCCGTACCAGTTCCGCTGCAGCTCCCGGGCTCTCGCGGTTGCTTCCTGCTGTGCGGCGTCCATGCGCGTCTCCCCATCGCTTCCCCAAGTACCGTGGTTCGCTGTCGCGAACCACGTCGTGCATCTTACGGAGAGTGGTCGTACACGGGGACCCCCAATCCTTTTGCGGGATACCGGGGGTGACCCGGTACTCTGGTCTGCGGTGGCGGTCCAGAGGGCGATCTTTCTGGCGTATGCCTCCTTTTCGGGGCCTTAGCTCAGTTGGTAGAGCGCTGTCTTTGCATGGCAGATGTCAGGGGTTCGACTCCCCTAGGCTCCACGGAAAAGAACCCCCTCCGGCCTGGCTTTATGCAGGTCGGAGGGGGTTTTTGTATGTGGCGGGCAGGGATGGGACAGGGGCGGGGCGAGGGTCGGCCCCTGGCGGGGGAACCGGGAAAACGCCCGGCGCCCCGGTTGTGGCGCCGAGTGGGTCTCCGGCGTGAACTTTTTCGGTCTCAAGTTTTTTTCGGGGTACTCCCGTTCGGCGCCGGCCTGTTCAACAGGTCTGGGGCGACGGGGAATTGACCGTCCGTCGTGGGTGACGTGGCCTCGTCAACCTTCAAGGGGCACTTTTCTCGGGCCCCCGAGCCCCGTGGGCCGCTTGGCGGTGAAGTGCATCACAGGTATTTCGTTGCGATCTTTGCAATTGTTCGCGCAAAGAAGCGTGCGGGACGGGGTCGGGTGGCTGCCATGCGGGGGGTCCGGGTGGTGTGAGGGCAACATGCAGGAGTCGTGAAGGCTCGCGTGAGCTGCTGTGAACGCATGGGCGTAACCAGAGCGATGCACTCCGTTAAGCGAGTCGGCGTACATGTTGCACAGTCGGCCCGTTGCAAACGTCATCGCGAGAGAGGGGCGTGAAACGGTTCAGTGGAGTGGCGTCGGCTCTCAGCAGGCGGTGCCTGTTTCACGTGAAACACGGTTGGGGGGCAGGAGACCTCAGGTCTCCTGCCCCCCAACCGTTCAGCAGGTGCGGGGTGTGCGCCAGGCGTGTCAGGCTCGCCAGGTGTGGTCGGCCGCTTCAGCCGTGCTCCTTGCGGTCCGCCGCCTCCGCCTCCGCCTCAGCCTGCTTGGCCTGGACCTCGGGGTCGAGATCTTCCTGGCCGCTGCCGTCGACCGAGGCCAGACGGCCGGTCTCCGGAACCTCCGTGGCGGCGGGCGGCTCGACCAGCCAGTCGGGGTTGGCCTGCTTGTCCCACCACTTCCAGGCGGCGAAGGCGCCGCCGGCCAGGATGCCCAGAACCGCCAGCCCCTTGGCGAGACGGCCGGCCCTGGCCCGCCGCTCGTGCTTGCGGACCAGCTTCTCGACCTCCTTGGCCGAGATCTGACCGCGCAGGGCCGCGAGCGCCGCCGTCCTCCGGGATGCGGCCTCCTCACGGGCGGGCCCGGCCGCGGCCCTGGCCTGCTCAAGCCTCGGGCGGGAGTAGTCCGCGGCCTGTCGGGCGGCCTTGCGGGTACGAACCGCGGCCTCGTGTGCCGCCTGGTCGACCTTCGGCGGCATATGGGTGAGCGCCTGCTCAAGGCGTGGTGCGAGATGAGCGTCGTACTGAGTGCGTGCCTGTTCGGCGGCCTGGAGAGCGGCGGACGACACCTTGGGCGCGAGCTTGACGCGTGCTTCATTCGCGTAGTGGGTGGCTCGGTCCTTTGTAGTGTCGGCGTAGGGCGCCACCACTTCCGCGGCGTGCCGCACGCTGTCCTTCGCCGACTCGGTTGCCGCGCGCACGCTGTCCTTGCGGGTCACGGGATCCTCCTCCTCGGTGGCGTACACGGGGGTTTGGGGCCATCCCCCAGAAAGTCACAGTTCACCTTTCCACCCTTATCCGGATCATGCCTGCCCGAGCGCTTCGGGGCATGCGAGGGCAGGCATCCGGGTCATGAATGGTGACTCCGGGCGTACTTGGTGAAATAACCGATCAATACGGTGCAACAGGAGCCTGCGACGACAATGCCACGGATCCCCGGACCGCGCGCCTGTTTGGTGCGAAGCGGCTGAAGCGGTCCGTACGGCGGTGACAGAAGACTGGCGGCGCGGTCCGTGCGAGGATCGGTGAGTCACAAAGGACAACGGAAGGCAGATCGTGGCTGAGCAGCTGTACGCCACCCTGAAGACCAATCACGGCGACATCGAAGTGCGGCTCCTGCCGAACCACGCGCCCAAGACGGTCCGGAACTTCGTCGAGCTCGCCAAGGGTGAGCGGGAGTGGACCAATCCGGCCACCGGTGCGAAGTCCACGGACAAGCTCTACGACGGCACGGTCTTCCACCGAGTGATCAGCGGTTTCATGATCCAGGGCGGTGACCCGCTGGGCAACGGCACCGGCGGTCCCGGCTATGAGTTCGAGGACGAGTTCCACCCGGACCTCGCCTTCGACAAGCCGTACCTGCTGGCCATGGCGAACGCCGGCCCGGGCACCAACGGCTCGCAGTTCTTCGTCACGGTTTCCCCGACGGCGTGGCTGACCCGCAAGCACACCATCTTCGGTGAGGTCACCGAGGGGGCCAGCCAGAAGGTCGTGGACGCCATCGCCGCGCTGCAGACCAACCCGCGCACCGACCGCCCTGTCAACGACGTCGTCATCGAGTCGGTCGTCATCGAGACCCGCTGAATCGAGACCCGTCGGTGAGCCCCCTTCCGGCCCTGTGCCGGAGGGCTCCCGCAGGGAACCAAACGCCCCGCCCGTCCGTAGGGATGAGCGGGGCGGCGTGTTGCGTACCCCGTGCGTACAGAAGGATGAGGGGATCCCGATGGATCAGGCGCCAGGCAGCCCGCAGGAACCACAGGGGGCCCCGAGCCTGCCGACCTGCTACCGGCACCCGGACCGGGAGACCGGCATCCGCTGTGTCCGGTGCGACCGCCCCATCTGTCCGGAATGCATGATCAGTGCTTCGGTCGGCTTCCAGTGCCCCGAGTGCGTACGGGACGGTTCCGGCACAGGGCACGCCCCGAGCGCCTCCCAGCCCCGCACCCTCGCGGGCGGCACGGTCAGCGCGGACCCCCGGCTGTTCACCAAGATCCTCGTCGGGCTCAACCTCGCCGTCTTCCTGGTTCAGCTCTCCGTGGGCGACCGCTTCACCGACAGCTTCGACCTGATCGGGCGGGCGTTCGTGCCGATCCTCGGAGAGGTCGAGGGCGTCGCCGAGGGCCAGTGGTACCGCATGGTCACGGCGATGTTCCTGCACGGGAGCTATATCCACATCGCTTTCAACATGCTCAGCCTGTGGTGGATCGGTGGTCCCCTGGAGGCGGCGCTCGGCCGCGCCCGCTATCTCGCCCTGTACGGGGTCTCCGGCCTGGCGGGCAGCGCGCTGACGTATCTGATCGCCGAGCCGAACCAGCCCTCGCTCGGCGCCTCCGGCGCGATCTTCGGCCTCTTCGGCGCCACCGCCATCCTGATGCGGCGCCTGAACTACGACATGCGCCCGGTGATCGCCCTGCTGGTGATCAACCTGATCTTCACCTTCGGGTGGAGCAACATCGCCTGGGAAGCCCATATCGGCGGTCTCGTCGGCGGTGTCCTCATCGGTTACGCCATGGTGCACGCACCCCGGGAGCGACGGGCGCTCATCCAGTACGGCGCCTGCGCGCTGGTGCTGATCGCGGTTGTGGTCATGACACTCGTAAGGACGGGTCAGCTCACCTGAGCGGGGCGACCCGTGGCCACGTTGTCCACAGACCGTGGCGGATCTTGTGCATGCTGTGTGGGAACAAGTGTGCCCCCTGTCGCTGACCTGGGTTTCCCCAGGCAGGACAGGGGGCGAACACATTTCCGGATCCCGGTAGGTCAGTCACACCGGCGTCAACACCCGACGGGTTATCCACAGATCTTCCGACCTTTTCCCCACTGTGGAAACTCCTGTGGATAACTCAGTGGACCGCTACTTCCACTGCGTCGAAACGCCGAACCCCGCCGCGATGAAGCCGAAGCCGACCACGATGTTCCAGTTGCCCAGTGAGTCGACCGGCAGGGAGCCGTCCGTCACGTAGAACACGACGATCCAGGCGAGGCCGATGAGGAACAGGGCCAGCATCACCGGGGCGACCCAGGCGCGGCTGTTCAGCTTGATATTGGTCGCCTGCTTCGCCGGGGGCGGCGTGTAGTCGGCCTTCTTGCGGATACGTGACTTCGGCACGAGGGTCTCTCCTGTCGATGCGCTGCGTGGCCGCGCAGGGAACGTGGGCTGCTCCGGGCAGCGTACAAGGGGACTCTTAGCGCTCCCCCGGGCGTCCGTTAGCGTAGTGCTTCCGTGGCGCCGAAGGAGATAAGGGTACGTTGAGCAATTCTGCCGACTCTCCCCAGCCGGGTTCCAGCCCTGACCGTATCCGGAGATTCCGGCCGGTGCGGCTACTGACCGTGTCCGTCTTCGCCCTGGCCGGGCTGATCTTCTTCACCAGCTTCGACACGGCCAAGGGCACCGACATCCGTACGGACGCCTCGCTGCTGAAGCTCTCCGACCTCATCCAGGAGCGCAGCCACAAGAACGGGCGGTTCGACGAGAGCAACGGATCGCTGCGCGACGACGTCGAGAACCTCGCCGAGCGGGACAACGGCAGCACCGCCGCGGAGGCGGCCAAGCTGTCCGCCCTGGAGAAGAACGCGGGCACCCAGAAGCTCAAGGGCAAGGCCCTCACCGTCACCCTCAACGACGCGCCTGCGAACGCGACGGCCAAGCTCCCCGGCTATCCCGAGCCGCAGCCCGACTACCTGGTCATCCACCAGCAGGACCTGCAGGCCGTGGTCAACGCGCTGTGGCAGGGCGGAGCCAAGGGGATCAAGGTCATGGACCAGCGGCTGATCTCCACCAGCGCCGTCCGCTGCGTCGGCAACACGCTGATCCTCCAGGGCCGCGTCTACTCGCCCCCGTACAAGATCCAGGCGGTCGGCGACCCGGAGAAGCTGGAGAAGGCCCTCACGGCGTCCCCGGCGATCCAGAACTACATGGTCTACGTCAACGTCTACGGGCTCGGCTGGAAAGTCGAGGAGGACGGGGCGGTGACTCTTCCCGGCTACTCGGGCACAGTGGATCTCCACTACGCGAAGCCTGTGGAGTAACTGCCGCTGGGGGACCCTGTGTCGGTGCGAGTGGTCGTCAGGACGTTCAGCGAGCTGTGCATCACGGTCGGCACCGTGATCGTGCTCTTCGTCGTCTACGTGCTCTTCTGGACGGGTGTGAAGGCCGACACCGCGATGGACGACCAGATCGCCCAGCTCCAGGAGCAGTGGGCGAAGGGTTCTGTGACCGCCGGGCCCGACGAGCCGAGATCGACGGAGGGCCCGGGTGCGACTCCCCGGAAGCCCACCGCCTACCAGGACGGCAGGCCCTTCGCCGTCATGTACATCCCGCGGCTTGGTTTCACGTGGAACAAGCCCGTGCTCGAAGGAACGAAGACGAAGACCCTCAAGAAGGGCCTGGGCCACTACGCCAGCACCGCGCAACTCGGTGAACGGGGCAACTTCGCCGTCGCCGGCCACCGCCGGACGTACGGGGACCCCTTCAAGGACTTCCCCCGGTTGCGCCCGGGGGACCCGGTGGTGCTGACCGACGGCACGACCTGGTTCACGTACCGCATCGACACCAAGCCCTACAAGACGCTGCCCAGTGACACAGCGGTCATCGGCCCCGTACCGAAGAAGTCCGGGTACACGCGAGCGGGCCGCTATCTGACGCTGACCACCTGTGAACCCGAATGGGGCCACAGTCACCGGCTGATCATCTGGGCACACCTTGATGCGACCCAGCCCACAGAGGCTGGGAAACCGGAGGCTCTACGCCGTTAGTCTGGTTGGGTACGGCGTGAGTCTGGTGCCGTGGTGCTACGGAAGGGACGGCATGTACGGCTTTATCTGGCGGGTTCTGCCGGGGAACACGTGGATCAAGGCACTGATCTCCATCGTGCTGGTCCTCGCGGTGGTCTACGTGCTCTTCCAGTACGTCTTCCCGTGGGCCGAACCGCTGCTGCCCTTCAACGATGTGACGGTGGACAACCAGTGAGCGCGCGGATTCTCGTCGTCGACAACTACGACAGCTTCGTCTTCAACCTGGTCCAGTACCTCTACCAGCTCGGCGCCGAGTGCGAGGTGCTGCGCAACGACGAGGTGGCGATGACGCACGCGCAGGACGGGTTCGACGGCGTACTGCTGTCGCCCGGCCCGGGTACGCCCGAGGAGGCCGGGGTCTGCGTCGACATGGTGCGGCACTGCGCCGCGACCGGGGTTCCCGTCTTCGGGGTCTGCCTCGGAATGCAGTCGATGCAGGTGGCGTACGGCGGTGTGGTGGACCGCGCGCCCGAGCTGCTGCACGGCAAGACCTCGCTCGTCGAGCACGAGGGCAAGGGGGTGTTCGCCGGACTGCCGTCCCCGTTCACCGCCACCCGCTACCACTCGCTGGCCGCCGAGCCGAAGACCGTGCCCGCCGACCTGGAGGTCACGGCCCGTACCCACGACGGGATCATCATGGGTCTCAGACATCGTGAACTGCCGGTCGAGGGCGTGCAGTTCCACCCCGAGTCCGTGCTGACCGAGCATGGTCACCACATGCTGGCCAACTGGCTGGTCGAGTGCGGCGACCTGCGAGCTGTGGCCAGGTCGGTGGGGCTCGCCCCGGTGGTGGGCAGGGTCACGGCGTGACCGCCCTGCGCCCTGAGCGCGACAGTGCCGCCCCGTACGGCGAGGACGCCGGGTACGGGGGCGCTGCTGCGTTCGAGGCGCCGGATGCCTACGGGGGTGCTGCCCCCGCCGCCCCCGCGGCCTCCTTCGAGGTGGCCCCTGATATCGGGCTGACGGGCGACGGCCGGACGGGCGGCGCGATGCGGGCCGCCGTCGACGGGCTCGCCGACCCGCTCAGCGACCCTCTGCCGGGCCGCCGGCAGCCCGTGGCGCCGGAGCAGGAGTGGTACGACCCCCAGGCGTACGCACCGGACTGGAGCGTCGGGCAGAGCGCTTCGGCGTACTCGGAGCCGATGCGCCGCGCGCGCACGGAGCCGGCGCACGGCTATTCCGAAGCCGAACCACGAGTGCCGTACACAGCGCCTCAGCAGCCGCACGCCCGGCCGCAAGCGTCGACGCCGCCCTATGCGCAACCGCAGGCGCCCTATGGGCAGGCGGGGTCCTCCCACACGGACCCCCGGTCCGCGTACACCGGGTCCCAGCCGTCGTACGCTCAGCCGCAGTCCGCGCAGTCCGCGCAGTCCGCGTACACCGAGCCGCCCCGGCCGTACGAGGAGCAGCGGACGGCATACGGGGAGTCCGGATCCCGCCCCGGGTACCAGGAGGCCCGGCCGCAGGAGGCTCGGCCGCCGTACGAGGGGGTGCCGCAGGCCCCGTACGAGGCGGCGTACGCCCCCGCGGGAGCCGCCGCGGACCCCCGGCCGGAGCCTCAGCCGTATGCGCCGCCGTACGGGGCTTCCTCCGCGGCCGACGAGACGCTCGCGCTGTCCGTCACCGACTTCGCGCCCTCGGCCGGCTCGCCGACGCCCTCCGTGCCCTCTGCAGGCCCCGCAGCGCCCTCGAGTGGCCAGGGTGCCCCGGGCGGCCGCGCGGCCCGCCGTAAGGCTTCCAGGCACCGTGGAAGGCGCGGCGGGCCGGGGGTCGACGGTGCGCAGGACGAGCCGGTGGACTCCGATGCATCAGAGGCACCCACTTCGCGTGTGGCGGCGCGGCGTGCGGCGCGGGCGCGGAAGCCGGGCGCGGCCGTGATGGCCAGCCGGGCGATCGGCGAGGTCTTCATCACCACCGGCGTACTGATGCTGCTGTTCGTGACCTACCAGCTGTACTGGACGAACATCCGGGCCCACGCGCAGGCCGACAGCGCGGCGAGCAGCCTGCAGAACGACTGGGCGAGCGGCAAGGGTGCTCCGGGGACGTTCGAGCCCGGCCAGGGTTTCGCCCTCCTGCACATCCCGAAACTCGACGTGGTGGTGCCGATAGCCGAGGGCACGGACAAGAAGCGGGTGCTGGACCGCGGCATGGTCGGCCACTACGCCGAGGAAGGCGTGAAGACCGCGATGCCGGACGCCAAGAAGGGCAACTTCGGGCTCGCGGGTCACCGCAACACCCACGGCGAACCGTTCCGCTACATCAACCGTCTCAAGCCGGGCGACCCGATCGTCGTCGAGACGCAGGACAAGTACTTCGTCTACAAGATGGCCTCGATCCTGCCGGTGACGTCGCCGAGCAACACGTCCGTCCTGGACGCGGTCCCCAAGGGATCGACGTTCAAGTCGGCGGGCCGCTACATCACTCTCACGACCTGCACCCCGGAATTCACCAGCAAGTACCGGATGATCGTCTGGGGCACGATGGTCGAGGAGCGATCGCGGGACAAGGGCAAACCGGACGCGCTCGTCGGCTGAACGCGCGGAGCGGACGGGCGCGCCCTGAAGCAAGATTCCTGAGCACGACTTCTGAAAACGACTTCTGAACTTCTGAACTTCTGAACACGACTTCTGAGACACCAGACGGGGAAAACGCAGTGGCAGCGACGACCGACCACGAAGAGCACACGGACGCGTCGGCGTCCTCGCCCGCGCCGCGCCGCGGCGGCGGCCGGATCGCGGCAGCCGTCAGCTTCTTCGGCGAGCTCCTCATCACGGCCGGTCTGGTCCTCGGCCTGTTCGTCGCCTACTCGTTGTGGTGGACGAACGTGATCGCGGACCGCGAGGCCGACAAGCAGGGCGACAAGATGCGCGACCACTGGGCCGAGGACCGCGGCCCGGTCGGCCTGGACACCAAGGACGGCATCGGCTTCCTGCACGTCCCGGCGATGAAGAACGGTGAGGTGCTGGTCAAGAAGGGCACCGCCACGAAACTGCTCAACAACGGCATCGCCGGCTACTACACCGACCCCGTGAAGTCCGCCCTCCCGCGGGACAAGAAGGGCAACTTCTCGCTGGCGGCCCACCGCGACGGCCACGGAGCGAAGTTCCACAACATCGACAAGGTCAAGAAGGGCGACGCGATCGTCTTCGAGACCAAGAACGACTGGTACGTCTACAAGGTCTACGCGACCCTTCCGGAGACGTCGAAGTTCAACGTCAAGGTCCTCGCGCCCGTCCCCGGGGACTCGGGGAAGGCGAAGGCGGGCCGCTACATCACGCTGACCACCTGCACGCCGGTCTACACGTCCCGCTACCGGTACGTGGTCTGGGGCGAGCTGGACCGCGTGGAGAAGGTGAACGACGAGCGGACACCTCCGGCGGAGCTGCGCTGATGTGACCGAGGTCCTTGGAAGAGCTCAGTCGTCCAGTGCCGCGGCACTAGCATGGCGGAGGCCCGAAGCCGCAACTTTCTCTTGCGGCTTCGGGCCTCTGTTGTGCGGTACCTAGCGCAGCGCTTTGAGGCGCACTCCGGCGCTCCACGCCTCCAGCTCGTCGCGGTTCACGGTGATGACTCCGCTCAGGTCGGCGATCGCCTGCGCTTCCAGGCTGAAGTTGCACGTGGCGACGAACAGGGCGACATCCACAGGGGTGATGGCTCGTGCGGCACCTGCGAACTTCTGCATGTCGGCACTCGGAACGGACGACCGGCCGGCGCGGTTCTTGCACTGGACAGCCACCGTACGGCCGTCAGCCGTGCATGCCGTGATGTCGATGCCTCGATCGGTTCGGGCTTGCCGGACGACGACCTGCGTGCAGCCGTCACGGCGCAGCAGGTCGGCGATGTGACGCTCGAATGCCTGCCATGTCATCGCCTTGATGGACGCCCTGACCGAATCGGCTGGAACTTCTCCTTCCAGGCTGCGGAGCCGTCGGTGGTGCCAGCACAGCTTGCGCTCCACGTTCTCGATGTCGTCACGGAGTGCGATGAGTTCGCGGCGGTGCTCGCTCGACGTCTCGATCAGGGCGTTGAACATAGGGACGACCGTCTTGCCGAGGATGTGGGTGATGCGGTCGTCGAGGGGAGCGGCCTCACTCGGGGCAGTTTGATCTAGGGGATGGGTGCGTGCCAGGGACTCAACGTCGAGGAGGTAGGTGCGCACCTCGCGGGCTACCTTGCTGTCGCGGAGGAGCATGGCGATGTTGAGCACGGCTCGTCGGGAGTAGATCGTGAGGCTGCGGCGGGGCTGTGGATAACTCCCGAGCGAGAGTGACACGTTGTCACTCTCGAATTTTCGCAGGTCAGCGCCACGCAGCACGGCAAGCCCGTTGACTTCCAGTTCTTCACGGTGTCGTTTGACCAGTTGTCGAATCGTCTCGACGGCGACGCTGAAGTATGTGGCAACCATCCCAGTCGTCACATGCATGCCGTCCGGCAGCAGTGACAGTGCCTTGACTCTGTCGAGCACTTCTGTGCGCTCCAGCGCACCGTCGCGCAGGGTCTTCGATTCCAGCAGAGCCGCTTCGTTGATCACGCCCTGTCCCTTCTGCTCGTGCAGTGGCCACACGGCCAGGGCTGGGCTCTGACTTCCCACCCCATCCGTTCAACGAGTCGGGACATACGAAGATGTGGTCGGATCTCGCTCAGGTGATCGAGCGCTGATCGAGCGGATGGTTCGGCCTTCTGGTACGCGCAGTCGTCCCTGCCGTACGACGAAGCCCCCGGCGCCCTCAAGAGAGGGCGCCGGGGGCTTCGTCGTGGTCCGGTGGAGCGGAGGCGTCAGGCCGGGGGAAGTCCGAGGGATCAGTTCCCGAAGATGCCGCCGTTGCCGTTGCCACCGCCGCCGTTGTTGTTGTTGTTCTGCCCGCCAACCGTGACGAGGTTGACCCGGTCGCCGGGCTTCACCTCGGTGCCTTCACCCGGGTCGCTGATGAGGACGATGGCGTTGTCGTCCTGCGAGCCCTGCACGTTGCCGAGCTGGAGCTGGTTCTCCGTGAGCACCTGCTTGGCCTGGGCGAGGGTCAGCTGGGTCACCTTCGGCATGGCGATCTTCTGTTCCTCTTCCTTCTCCTTCGCCTTGCCGATCTGGATGTTCACCGTGGACCCGGGGTCGGCCGGCGAGTTGGCCTGGGGCGAGGTCGCGATGACCTTGCCGACCAGGTTGTCGTCGTCGGTCTCCACATCGGTGCAGTTACCCGTGAGGTCGTTCTGCTCCATCTGTGCCTTGGCCTGGTCACAGCTCTGGCCGCTGACATCCGGAACAGTGACCTGTTCCTTCTCCTTGGCGACGGTGAGAGTGATCGTGGAACCCTTCTCCACCTCGTCACCCGCGGAGGGGTCCTGGTCCAGGACGGTGCCGGGGTCCTCGCTGGACTCCTTGCTCTCCGTCTTGACCTCGAACTCGTACTTACCGTCCTCGAGCTTCTTGGTGGCGTCCGCCACCGGATCGTCGATGACGTTGGGAACGGCCACCTTCGGCGCGCCCGAAGACACCGTCAGCGTGATCGTGTCGCCCTTTTGGACTTCGGTCTTCGCGGCCGGGTTCTGGTCGCAGACGCTGTTCTTGGGCGTGTTCTCACACGGCTTCTTGTTGATCGTGAGTTTGAGATCGACGTTGGACGCCGTCTGTTTGGCGTCGGCCACGGTCCGGTTCACGAAGTTGGGCGTGTCGATCGAGTCGTTCCCGTTGCCGCCGGTCCCGCTGAACGCCCACTTGCCGATGAGGATCGCGCCGATCAGCACGAGCACACCGGCGACGACCAGAAGGATCGTCGAGGTGTTGTTCTTCTTCTGCTGACGGCGCCGGCCGGCCCGGTCGTCGTAGCCGAAGCCGCCGTCGTCCGGGTTCGTCGGAGGCAGCAACGTGGTGTGCTGGCCGTCCGCGGAGCGCAGGGCCGTCGTCGGCTGGTCGTCCGGGTAGCCGCCGTAGCCGACCGAACCCATGGCCGCGGTGGCCGCGACGGGCTGACCGTCGAGGCAGGCCTCGATGTCGACGCGCATCTCGTCGGCCGACTGGTACCGGTAGTCCGGGTCCTTGGTGAGCGCCTTCAGGACGATGGCGTCCATCTCGGGCGTGATCTCCGGGTCGAACACGCTCGGCGCCTGTGGCTCCTCGCGTACGTGCTGGTACGCGACCGCGACCGGGGAGTCCCCGATGAACGGCGGGCGGACCGTCAGGAGCTCGTACAGCAGGCAGCCCGTGGAGTACAGGTCGGAGCGGGCGTCGACCGGCTCGCCCTTCGCCTGTTCCGGCGAGAGGTACTGGGCCGTTCCTATGACCGCCGAGGTCTGCGTCATCGTCATGCCGGAGTCGCCCATCGCGCGGGCGATGCCGAAGTCCATGACCTTGACCTGGCCGTTGCGCGTCAGCATGATGTTCGCCGGTTTGATGTCCCGGTGGACGATGCCGGCGCGGTGCGAGTACTCGAGTGCCTGGAGGATGCCGATGGTCATCTCCAGCGTGCGCTCGGGCAGCAGCTTGCGCCCGGAGTGCAGCAGCTCGCGCAGCGTGGACCCGTCGACGTACTCCATCACGATGTACGGGATGGAGATGCCCTCGATGTAGTCCTCACCCGTGTCGTACACGGCGACGATCGCGGGATGGTTGAGCGAGGCGGCCGACTGGGCCTCCCGGCGGAAGCGGGCCTGGAACGACGGGTCGCGTGCGAGGTCCGCCCGCAGCGTCTTCACCGCCACGGTGCGGCCGAGCCGGGTGTCATGGGCGAGATGTACCTCCGCCATGCCACCACGGCCGAGCACATGGCCCAGCTCGTACCGGCCGCCGAGGCGACGCGGCTCTTCCATAGCTACCTACCAGCCTTTTCCGACGGTCCTGACCACACCACGTGTGGTCCGGCGGTGTGCTGTCCGGGCATACCGTACCCGGACCGCCTTGACTGACCTGGCCACAACCGTCACCCGATACAGGACCGGTATCGCAACGTGCACCGATGTGAAGGGGACGTGAGCGGGGTCACTTCTTGCTGTCGATGACTGCCTTCATCACGTCCCTCGCGATCGGAGCGGCGAGACCGCCGCCGGAGATGTCGTCACGGGCGGCACTCTCGTCCTCGACGACCACGGCGACGGCGACCGGAGAGCTGCCGTCCTCGACCTTCGCGTACGAGATGAACCAGGCATACGGGTTCGCGCTGTTGTTCTCGCCGCGCTGGGCGGTACCGGTCTTGCCGCCGACGGTGACGCCGTCCTCGTTGATCTGGCCCTTGGTGCCGGTGCCCTCCTTGACGACCGTCTCCATCATCGACTGCAGGATCTGGGCGTTCTCCTCGGAGAGCGGCTGACTCATTTCCTCGGGGTCGGTCTGCTCGATGACGTCGAGGCTCGGTGCCTGGAGCTTGTCGACCATGTACGGCTTCATGAGCTTGCCGTTGTTGGCGACGGCCGAGGCCACCATGGCCATCTGCAGCGGGGTCGTGGCGGTCTCGAACTGGCCGATGGAGCTGAGCGCGGTCTGCGGCCTGTCCATCTTCTCGGGGAAGACGGAGGCGCTGGAGCGGATCGGAATGAACTGCTCCTCGCCGAAGCCGAACTTCTTGGCGGTCTCCAGCATCTTGTCCTTGCCGAGATCCGCTCCCACCTTGCCGAAGACGGTGTTGCAGGAGTACTTGAGGGCGTTGCGGAGCGTGGCGTTCTTACACGGGATATTGCCCTCGTTCGGCAGATCCTGCGTGGTGTCCGGCATGGTCCACGGGTCCGGCGAATCGGTCTTCGCGTCGGGGTCCGTGTAGAGATCGTGCTCCAGCGCGGCCGCGGCCGTGACCACCTTGAAGGTGGATCCGGGCGGGTAGATCTCGCGCAGTGCTCGGTTGAGCGTCGGGTCGTCGCGGTTGTTCTTCTTCTGGAGCCGGTCCCAGGCCTTGCCGTCGACCTTGGTGGAGTTCCCGGCGAACGAGGAGGGGTCGTACGAGGGAGTGGAGGCCAGCGCCAGGATCGCGCCGGTCTCCGGGTCGATCGCGGCGACGGCACCCTTGCCCTGCTTCAGCAGGCCGTTGTACGCGGCCTTCTGCGCGGCGGCGTTGAGCGTGGTGACGACGTTGCCGCCCTCCTGCTTCTCGCCGGTGAGCATGTCGAGCGTGCGCCGGAAGAAGAGCCGGTCGTCGTTGCCGGTGAGGATGCCGTCCTCGATGCTCTCCAGCTGCGTGGCGCCGAAGGCCTGCGAGGCGTAGCCCGTGACGGGGGCCCACATCGGGCCGTCCTTGTACGTGCGCTTGTAGTCGAAGTCGTTGAAGTCGTCACCGCTCGTCTTCTTGGACCCGGTGATCGGGTTGCCGTCGACGATGATGTCGCCGCGCGGTGTGGCGTAGCGCGCGATGGCGACGCGGCGGTTCTTGGTGTCCTTCTTCAGCGAGTCCGCCTGGACGTACTGGATCCAGTTGTCGCGGATGAGCAGGGCGAGCACGAGGAGCCCGCAGAAGAGGGCGATCCGGCGCAGTGGCTTGTTCACGGTCGGACCACCTGGGTCATCTCGGCGTCGGGGTTGGGTGCGGGGGCGGGCGCGGGCCGGCGCGCGGTGTCGCTGATCCGGATCAGGATGCCGATGAGTGCCCAGTTGGCGATGACGGAGGAACCTCCGTAGGCCAGGAAGGGCATCGTCATACCGGTCAGCGGGATCAGGCCCATGACGCCGCCGGCGACCACGAAGACCTGGAGGGCGAAGGCGCCGGACAGGCCGATGGCGAGGAGTTTGCCGAAGGGGTCGCGGGCGGCGAGGGCGGTGCGTACGCCGCGTTCCACGATCAGGCCGTACATCAGCAGGATCGCCATCACGCCGGCCAGGCCCAGCTCCTCGCCGAAGGTGGCGAGGATGAAGTCGGAGTTGGCGGCGAAGCCGATGAGGTCGGAGTCGCCCTGGCCGAGGCCGGTGCCGAGGGTGCCGCCGGAGCCGAAGGCCCACAGGGCCTGCATGGACTGCTCGGTGTGGCCGATGACGCCCTGCTGGCTGAGCTCGTACTCGTGCATCGGGTCGAGCCAGGCCTGGACGCGCTGCTGCACGTGGGACTCGAAGGACGCGACGCCGACGGCGCCGGCCGCGGACATCAGCATTCCGAACACGATCCAGCTGGTCCGCTCGGTGGCGACGTACAGCATGATCACGAACATGCCGAAGAAGAGCAGCGAGGTACCGAGGTCGGTCTCGAAGACCAGGATCAGGATGGACAGCGCCCAGATGACGACGATCGGGCCGAGGTCACGCCCGCGCGGCAGGTAGAGCCCCATGAAGCGGCGGCTGGCCAGGGCCAGGGCGTCGCGTTTCACCATGAGATAGCCCGCGAAGAACACCGCCAGGGCGATTTTCGCGAACTCACCGGGCTGGATGGTGCCGAGGCCGGGGATTTTGATCCAGATCCGCGCGCCGAAGACGTTCACGCCGAGGCCCGGGACCAGCGGGAGGAGCAGCAGGATCACCGCGGCGACCATGGAGATGTAGGTGTAGCGCTGCAGGACGCGGTGGTCCTTGAGGAAGACCAGTACGACCACGAACAGGGCGACACCCAGCGCGGAGTTCAGCAGCTGGCGGGGGGCGGCCTCGAAGAAGGTGGATTTCTCCTGCAGTCGCTGCGACTGGTCCAGGCGCCACACGACCGCCAGGCCGATGCCGTTGAGCAGCGTGGCCAGCGGCAGCATCAGCGGGTCCGCGTACGGTGCGAACTTCCGTACGACGAGGTGGCCGACGCCCGCGAGCAGGCCGAGGCCGAGGCCGTAGCTGAGCAGGCCGGGCGGCACGGAGCCGTTCATGGCCAGACCGACGTTGGCATAGGCGAACACCGCGATGAGCACGGCGAACACGAGCAGCGCGAGCTCGGTGTTGCGTCTGCTCGGTGTGCCGATCGCGCCGATCGTGGACGTGTGCTGCGTCGATGGATTGGAAGTACTGCTCATCGTGTGACAGGGCCCCTCACGGCTGCTTACTGCTTACCGCACAGCGAGACCAGCTTCTGCTCCTCGTCGGAGAGGCTGGGGCCGGGTGTGGGAGTGGGTGCGGTCGCGGACTTGGACGGGTCGGGCGTCGGCGACTGCTCCCCCGAGGAGGTCGCCGTCGGCGTCGGTGTGGCCTTGGACGCGGCGGAGGTCCGTGTGGTTCCCGTGACCCCTCCTGCCTCGCCCTCGCCGGTCTTCGTCTTCTGATCGCTCTCGGCCTTGCGGCGGTCGGCGTCCTTCTTGCACGCGGACGCCTGGGTCTCGAGCTCGTCGATCTTCGACTGGGCGTCGCTCAGGCCGCCCTCGACGATCGTGGCCTTGACCTGCTTCTGCTGGTACGGAGGCAGGTACTTGAGTTCGATCTTCGGGTAGTCCTTCTCCACCTTGGAGAGCGAGACCCAGGCGAGGTCCTGGCTGATGCCGCGGTACAGGGCGACGTGCTCGTCGCTGGCGCCCACGTAGTACTGCGTCTGCGTCCAGCGGTAGCCGCCGTACAGCCCGCCGCCGATGACGGCGAGCGCGAGCACGCTGTAGAGGGATCTCTTCAGCCACTTCCGCCCGGGGCGTGGCTTGACGAAGTCGTCGTCGGAGTAGCCGTCGAACCCGCCGGTGGGTACGTAACCGGTGGTGTCGCCGCTGCCGGGCGGGCCGAACTCGCCACCGCCGCCCTGCCCGGGCACCTGACGGCCGAGGCCGGAGGCGCGGCCGGCCGGCGTCTGCATGGCGCCGTTGTCGTGCGGCTGGAGCTGGTTCTCGGCGACCGCGCCCACGACGACCGGGGTGTCGGAGAGCTGCCCGGCGAGGGTGTCGCCGCCGTCGATGTCGAGGACGTCGGCCACGATGACGGTGATGTTGTCGGGGCCGCCGCCGCGCAGCGCCAGCTCGATCAGCTGCTGCACGGTCTCCTGGGGACCCTGGTAGCTGGCGAGGGTGTCCTCCATCGTCTGATGGGAGACGACCCCCGAGAGCCCGTCGGAGCAGATCAGGTACCGGTCGCCGGCGCGGACCTCACGGATGGAGAGGTCGGGCTCGACGTGGTCGCCGCTGCCCAGCGCGCGCATGAGGAGGGACCTCTGCGGGTGGGTGGTCGCCTCTTCGTCCGTGATGCGGCCCTCGTCGACGAGGCGCTGCACCCACGTGTGGTCCTGCGTGATCTGCGTCAGCACACCGTCGCGCAGCAGGTAGGCGCGCGAGTCGCCGACGTGCACGAGGCCGAGCCGCTGCCCCGTCCACAGGAGGGCGGTGAGGGTCGTCCCCATGCCCTCCAGCTGGGGGTCCTCCTCGACCATCATCCTCAGCTGGTCGTTGGCGCGCTGCACGGCCGTGCCGAGCGAGGTGAGAATGTCGGAACCGGGCACGTCGTCGTCGAGCGCGACGATGGTGGAGATCACCTCCGACGAGGCGACCTCGCCCGCGGCCTGACCGCCCATCCCGTCGGCGATTGCGAGCAGCCGCGGCCCGGCGTAACCGGAATCCTCGTTGCCCTCTCGGATCATGCCTTTGTGCGATCCGGCGGCGAAGCGCAGTGACAGACTCATGCGCACCTCGCCCGTCGGCTCCGGGTACATCCGCACGGTGCCCACCCTCCGGTCGGGAGCGCGCCGGGATCCGTCGTGGGGACCGCCGCTGCTCGCTCGCTCCGCTCGCGCTCATTCATGACGTAGTACTACTTCCGCAACTCGATGACGGTCTTGCCGATGCGGATCGGCGCGCCCAGCGGAACCGGCAGGGGAGTCGTCAGTCGGGTCCGGTCGAGATACGTACCGTTGGTGGACCCGAGATCCTCGACGATCCACTGGCCGTCACGGTCCGGGTAGATCCTGGCATGCCTGCTGGATGCGTAGTCGTCGTCCAGCACGATGGTGCTGTCGTGCGCGCGGCCCAGCGTGATGGTCTGCCCCTGAAGGGCAACAGTCGTGCCCGTGAGGATGCCCTCCGAGACGACCAGTTTGGTGGGAGCGCCGCGGCGCTGACGGCCACCGCCACCGCTGCTGCTGGGTGCCGCTTGTTGTCGCTGAGGTGGTGGTGCGCTCTGGCGCGCGGCCTGCTGCGGCCTTTGGGCTTCCCGTCGCGACCCGCGCTGTGTGACACGCGTTCCGAACAGGTCGCTGCGGATGACCTGCACGGCCACGATCACGAACAGCCACAGTACGGCCAGGAAACCCAGCCGCATGACCGTGAGGGTCAGCTCTGACATTGCCCCCGCTTCACCCTTCGGCTTGCCGGTAAATGATGTTGGTGCTGCCCACGACGATCCGCGAGCCGTCGCGGAGCGTAGCGCGGGTTGTGTGCTGCCCGTCCACCACGATGCCGTTGGTGGACCCGAGATCCTGGATCGTCGAGGGCGTTCCGGTCCGGATCTCACAGTGCCGGCGCGAGACGCCGGGGTCGTCGATCCGCACGTCGGCTTCGGTGCTGCGGCCCATCACCAGAGTTGGGCCGGAGATCTGATGGCGGGCGCCGTTGACCTCGATCCAGTGCCGCGTCCGGCCACCCGGCTGAGGGGCCGCGGCGGGACGATGTGCTGAGGGTGCGCCGCCAGGACGGCCGCCGGGCGGCGGCGCGGCGGGCATGGGGGGAGCGGCCGCGGGCGGGTAGCCGTAGCCCCCGGCCTGGCCGCGGGCGGCCGCCGGGGGCGGGCCCGCGGGGGCGCGCTCCGGAGCGGCAGCCTGCTGGTTCGCGGAGGAGGCGAGCGTGCGACTGCGGACCCGGTAGAGGCCGGTGTCGAGGTCGTCCGCCTTCTCCAGGTGGACCTTGATGGTGCCCATGAAGGTGTAACGCTGCTGCTTGGCGTAGTCGCGCACCATGCCGGCCAGCTCGTCGCCGAGCTGGCCCGAGTAGGGGCTGAGACGCTCGAAGTCCGGCGTGCTCAGCTCCACGATGAAGTCGTTGGGAACGACGGTCCGGTCACGGTTCCAGATGGTGGCGTTGTTGTCGCACTCGCGCTGGAGCGCTCCCGCGATCTCCACCGGCTGGACCTCGGACTTGAACACCTTGGCGAAGGTGCCGTTGACCAGGCCTTCCAGACGTTGCTCAAACTTCTTCAGGACTCCCATGGGACACCTCCTCCTTCGTCGTCGCCCTGGTACTGCTTACTGATCGTATCCACGCAGCGGGAAATCGGCTGGTTCCCCCTGTCGGCCCGGTCGGCAGATGTCGACCGGGCACTGAAGTCCCCTCCCGAGGTTCCCGCCGAAGCTCCTCTTCGAACTCCTCCGAGACACTCCGCATGGGAAGGATCGTAGAGGCGGCTCCACCACAGTGTCCCGCACGCGGCAGCGGACTCCGGCCCCCTGATGGGGAGATGGCCGGGACCGGTACGAGGTTGATACGTGAACCGGTTCTGGTTGGTACGTGGAAGGCGGGGCCGGTGGGATCCGGGACGCCACGGGAGTCGGTCCCGCTGGTGGTGGGGGGTGGTGCGGGGGGTCGCGCGGAGGCCGGTTGCGCGGTCGCTGCCCCTCGGAAACGGATGTGAATCCACCCCTTCCAGCGTGCTAATCTTCTCGATGTCGGAAGGCGCTCACCCACCTGGTGAGAGACGGATGACACACCCAATGCGCGGGTGGCGGAATAGGCAGACGCGCTGGATTCAGGTTCCAGTGCCCGAAAGGGCGTGGGGGTTCAACTCCCCCCTCGCGCACCATGGAGCACCGATTTTAGGCGCTTCTGAGCAGTGACGGAACGGCCCTCATCGTGATCACGGTGGGGGCCGTTCTGCTGTGCCTCGACACTTCGGGGCGGACGGATGGATCCAGCTTCGTCACCACACACGCGTCCGCCCCGGGCCTCCGCCCCGCCCCGTCCCGGGCCGTGCAGCGGCAGACCTGTACGGCGTGTGCCCTTCTGTCGGTGTGAGGTCTCTCTCACTGGCTGGTGAGGTGGCCTGTGGGGGCCAGGGGGCCGGCTGCCGAGGGGTTGGTGGGTCGTCGTCGGCGGGTGGGGCGTGCTCTTGCAGAAATCGCTCACTCTGACCACGGCCCGCCTTTTCCTCGCCCGACTGATGAAGATCGGCGAGCTGCGACGCCTGCCGGGACTCAGGTAAGAGCTGTAGTGGCCCGTCGCCAGGCCGCCGGATCGGAAAAACGAATCAGCTGGTCAGCGCACTTCCCATTGATCACTCAAGTCGGTGAACCATCTCATCGGCCAGGAACATGATCGCGGGATCGGAGTTCTTTTCGGTCGGAAGAGATTTTCCACCGAAGGGGATTGTTCATGGTCTCGCTGTATCGATCCAGGCACTTCATGGCCCTTGCTGCCGCGTGCGTCCTCGTGCTCACGAGTTCCTAGTCGGCGCAGGCCGGCGCTGTCGGATCGACCCCTGTCCGGGCCTTCGAGTACAGCGTCGGCGGTATGACGATGAAGGTTCCGACCGGCTGCGCGTTCACACACATCATCCGAGGTGGCGGGAAGAAGATCACTTATCAGAACGCCTGCGTCGACTGCGCTTTTGTCGCCGCGCTCGGCAGCGGCTTCTGCAACTGGCGGATCGACTTCACGTACGCGAACACCAACAACAAGACATACCGGACCTCCAGGGGGCGAACGCACCCCGAGTGCAAGATCGATCCGATGCGGAACAACTCTCCTCAGACGCTGCCTCGTTATGGAAAGGCGTGTGCGCATCTCCATGTCAATGGGGTGCGTCGAGTGAGCCAGTGCCACCACATCACGAAGTGAGCTGCGAATGATTGATCAACAGCAGGGGTCGGACCAGCGACGGGAGTCGCGGCGGCGGTCGGTTGGGATCGTCTCGTTTGTGGCGGGTCTCGTCGTGACACTCGCCTTCTTCGCTTTTTTCCCCGGGCTTCCGCACGTCATCGACTCGGGAGCGATCGTCGTCGCCGTCCTGGCAGGAACACTCACTCGATGGGTCTGCCAGGACTGGATGGCAAAGAGAAGCAGAGAGAACAAGTGAAGTTCGGGCATGGTGACGCGGGCGCGGGCTGCCCCAAAGCCCCCTGATCGGGGCGATTTTGGGCTTGAGCTCTGGCGGGGCCCGATTCTCGTTGTACGGCGGGGCCCTACGGTGAGGTATCTCACGGGCCTCACGGTAGGGGCCCACTCTTCTGTCGCCGTCGCGCGGCGTTCCCCGGTCGGTGGCGTGGGGTCGGTGACGTGGTCGCGCAGCTGTGGGCGCCGGTGGCCTGTCGGACCCGTGCCGGGTGGTCCGGGCGGGCGGGGCGGCCTGGGGCGCCGGTCCGGACTGCGTGGTGGGGTGGGGCTTCAGGCGGCGTTCGAGGTGAGCTGCTCGGCGAGGGTCCTCCCCCTGACGGCCGCGTCCTTCAGGGCCTTGGTGCGGGACGCTTCGAAGTGCGGGATCAGCTCCGCCATCGCCGGATTGTTCGGAGCCATCGTGAGCTCCGGGACGATGAAGTCGAGATCCAGGGCCAGCATGTCCTTGAGGACGGCTTCCAGGTAGTTCTGCACGTACTCGTAGCCCGCGCGGGGTGTGCCCGGCGCGTAGGAGCCGCCACGGCTGGCCACGACGGTGACAGGGGTGCCCTTGGCGGACGGGGTCTCGCCCGCGGTGCGGCCGTAGACGACCACGTTGTCCAGCCACGCCTTGAGGGTCGACGGGATCGAGTAGTTGTACATGGGTGCGCCGATCAGAACGGCGTCCGCCTGCTCCAGCTCCTCGATGAACTTCACACGCCTGGCGAAGGCTGCCGCCTGCTCCGGGGTGTGCTCCGAGGGGTCGGTGAAAGCGGCGCTGTGCGCGTCGGCGGAGATGTGCGGGACCGGGTGTGCGGAGAGGTCGCGGTAGATCACCGTGCCCTCCGGGTGCTGCTCCTCCCAGGCGTTGCGGAAGGCGTCCGTGACGGCGCGGGACGCCGAGGCGGGACGGGGAAAGACGGACGAGTCCACGTGCAGCAGGGTTGCCATGAGTTCTCCATTGGGGATGTTTGATGCGGTTTTGAGGTGGATCCGAGAGGGTCGTAGGCCGTCGCAGCCCCTCGGCTTTTTGTTGGTAGCTATTAATAACATAGGAGCTTACTTTTTCTCACTCACATACGGGTGGGTAGTACTCTGAGGGCATGGCGGTGCAGGGAAACCACGACGCTGCGGCGTGCAGACGGGTCGACGACGGCATCACCCGCGTCTTCCAGGTGTTCGGAAAACGCTGGACGGGCCCGATCGTGGCCGTGCTCCTGCCCGCCCCCGTGCACTTCGCCGACCTGCGTCGCGCCATCCCCGGCATCAGCGAGCGCATGCTCTCCGACCGGCTCACGGAACTGGCCTCGGTCGGAGTGTTGGTGCGCGAGGTCGACGAGGGGCCGCCGCTGCGCGTCTCCTACCGGTTGACGGAGGCCGGGTCCGCGCTGGAGCCGGCGCTCGCCGAACTGGGCGCGTGGGCGGAGAAGTACCTGACCGAGGACGGCCGTTGCCCGGAGGAGTTCCGGAAGTAGCGACGGCTTTCGCACCGGGCGCACCAGGCGCACCGGTGGTAGGGGTGGTACCGGGCGCGCCCGTCGGCGTAGCTCCGCTGTCCGCGCTGAGCTGGGGTGTTTTCCACAGGCGCGGAGTTGTCCACAGGGGCTCACGCGAATCGACGCCCGGAGGTACGGTCGTCACGGATTGATGTTCGTGTGCGGGGGAGGCGGTTCGGGTGAGCGAGACCGGTGGTGCGGTGGCCGGGGCGGCGAGGATTCCGAAGGTGCGCGGGTTCGCGCGGTGGCCGGCGGAGGACTCGTCCAAGAAGGAGGGCAAGGCTCTCCGGGAGCGTGTCCCGCGCAGCGCGCACGCGTCGCTCGACATGAACGGCGACCGTCCGGACGCGGTGACGGCCGTCGAGGAGTCCGGCCGCGGCCGTATCCCCGAGCTCACCCCCATCCGGGTGGGCAGGATGGCGGCCACACCGTTCGCCTTCCTGCGTGGTTCGGCCGGCCTCATGGCGTACGACCTGGCGCGTACGCCCGTGTCGGGCATCGGCACCCAGCTCTGCGGCGACGCGCACGCGGGCAACTTCGGCCTGTACGGGGACGCGCGCGGCGGCCTCGTCATCGACCTGAACGACTTCGACGAGACGGTGCACGGGCCGTGGGAATGGGACCTCAAGCGCCTGGCTACCTCGCTGGTGCTCGCCGCGCGTGAGGCGGGAGCGGACGAGGACACCTGCCGCAAGGCCGCGCACTTCACGGCCGGTTCCTACCGGCGCACGATGCGGCTGCTCGCCAAGCTCCCGGCCCTGGACGCGTGGAACGCCATCGCGGACGAGGAACTGGTCTCGCATGCCGACGCCCACGACCTGCTCGGCACGCTGGAGCGGGTCGCGGAGAAGGCGCGGGGCAACACCAGCGGACGGTTCGCGGCGAAGTCGACGGAGACCGTCGAGGGCGGCGGCCGCAACTTCGTCGACGCCCCGCCTGTGCTGCGCCGCGTCCCGGACGGCGAGGCCACCGCGGTCGCGCTGGCGCTGGAGGAGTATCTGGGCACGCTCTCCGTGGACCGCCTCCCGCTCCTCGCGCGGTACGCGGTGCACGACGTCGCCTTCCGGGTGGTCGGCACCGGCAGCGTGGGGACGCGCTCGTACGTGGTGCTGCTGCTGGACCACCGTGACGAGCCGCTTGTCCTCCAGGTGAAGGAGGCTCGTGGGTCCGTTCTGGTACCTCATCTGGAGGCGGTCGGCTTTCCGGTGCCGGAGGTCGAGCACGAGGGCCGTCGGGTCGTCCTCGGCCAGAAGCGCATGCAGGTCGTCAGCGACAACCTTCTCGGCTGGACCTCTGTCGAGGGGCGCCCCTTCCAGGTGCGGCAGTTCCGCAACCGCAAGGGCAGCGTCGATCCAGCCGCGCTGGCCGCGGACCAGATAGACGACTACGCCCGGATGACGGGGGCGCTGCTGGCGCGGGCACACGCCCACAGCGCCGATCCGGGGCTGATCGCGGGGTACTGCGGCAAGAGCGAGGAACTGGACGAGGCGGTCGCCGTCTTCTCGGTGGCGTACGCGGACCGGACCGAGGCCGACCACGCAGAGCTGGTGACGGCCGTGCGCGCGGGGCGGATCGTGGGCGAGCTGGGGGTCTGAACGGGGCGAGGGCGGGAGGCCGGAGGTCGTGGGCCGGGGCGGGAGAGGGGTGAAAGCCCTGGTCCCGGGCGGGTTCGGGTGACTGGTGGAGTCGTGGCCTAGGCTGGGCGGGTGACGACCCCGGAAGCTGAGCAGTCCCCGTCCGAGCCGCCGTCCGAGCCCTCCGCGGAGCCGGTCGCCGGTGAGCCGCGTGCCGGTGAGCACGGCGCCCAGGAGGCACACGCCGAAGAGGTACGGGTCGCGGAGGCGCCGTCCTCCGAGTCGCCCTCCGAGGCGTCCGTCGAAGCGGGTGCCGAGCCGTCCGTCGAGGCAGGTGCCAAGGCGTCTGCCGACGCAGGTGCCGCGCCGTCCGCTGCTGAGACGTCTGACGATCCGTCTGCTGAGCCGTCCGCTGAGGACGGTGCCGAATCGGGCGCTGGTGCGTCAGCGGGCGCGGTCGGCGGCGACGAGTCGGCGGGGGGCCGGGCCGTGGGCGAGGCCGGAACCGGTGCTGGTACCGGGAGCGACGGGGCCGAGCGGCCCGAGGAGCGACTGGAGCGGGCCGTGCGTGCGGCCGAGCAGGCACTGATCGAGTTCGAGATCGCGGTGGAGACGTTCCGGGTCGAGGTGGAGAACTTCTCCCGGCTGCACCACCAGCGGCTCGGCCCGATGTACTCGCGGCTCGACGAGCTGGAAGCGCAGATCGCCGAGGCGCGGGCCGCGAGCACCGGTGACCCGGAGGACGTGCGCAAGGCTCAGGAGGCCCGGGCCAGGGTCATGCCGATGCCGGGTATCGAGGAGCTGTTCCACGACTGGCTCGACTCGGACGGGCTGTCCCCGGAGGCTTCGGCCATGCTGACCGATCAGCCGGTGCGCCCGCCGCAGCGGGTGCGGCCGAGCGACGAGGCCCGCAAGCTCTACCGGGAACTCGTCCGCAAGGCGCACCCCGACCTGGCGCAGGACGAGACGGAGCGCGCGCGGCGTGACGAGTTCATCTCCCGCGTCAACGCGGCCTACGGCCGTGGGGACGAGGCCCTGCTCCGGGAGCTGTCCGAGGAGTGGGCCGCCGGTCCCGTGCCCGAGGAGTGGCAACCGAGTCGCAGTGAGGAGCTCTACTCCCGTCTGGAGTGGCTGTCCCAGCGCAAGGAACTGCTCGCCCTCCTGGCCCGCGAGCTGGAGGAGAGCGCGATCGGCGGGATGCTCAAGATCGCGCCGGACGACCCCGACCGGCTGCTGGAGGAGATCGCCGAGCAACTGCTTGCGCAGGTGAGCGAGCGTGAGACGGAGCTGGCGGGCCTGCTCGACAGCGGTAGCAGCAGCGATGCCTGAGAAACACTCCGCGGAGCGCGTGGCCGGTTCCGGTGGGGTGGCCGGATCTGCGTCCGGCGGACCTGCGGAGCCGGCTGGTGGAGCGGACTTGGGCATGGGGCCGGTCGGGTAGCGTCGGGGTCATGAGTTTCGGAGCTGGTGTGCCCACGGTCGAGGTCGGAGATCTCGCGGACGGAGACTTCCTGCTGGACGTCCGGGAGGACGACGAGTGGCAGGCGGGTCACGCCGAAGGGGCGCTGCACATCCCCATCAGTGAGTTCGTGGCCCGTTACGGTGAGCTGACCGAGGCGGCGCCGCAGGACGGCAGGGTCAACGTGATCTGTCGCTCCGGCGGCCGGTCGGCGCAGGTCGCGATGTACCTGAACCAGCAGGGCGTCGACGCGGTGAACGTCGCCGGCGGCATGCAGGTCTGGGCGGCCAAGGGCCGCCCCGTGGTGAACACCGAGGGGCAGCCGGGCTCCGTGCTGTAGCGGACCCCTGGCGACCGCGACCGGTGCTGTGCGGCGAGTGGGGGCACCTCCCACGCGCCCTTAAGGCACGAGAGCACGCACCGCGGTGACACAGCCACTCCGCGGCGGTCGCTCCTCAACGGGCAAACGTTGCCTGCCGCGGCACTAGGCGTGGGCGGCGGCCAGGTCCCGCACCACCCGGCACCGCTGCCGGCTGCTCGCTGCCCGCTGTCGCCGGGCCTCACCCCAGCGGGTGTGCCGCCAGCAAGTCCCCCAGCGCCTCCTCGTGTGCCGCCGCCGGGCCGAGTGAGAGCTCCAGGTGTTTGGCCCAGGCGTGGTACCGGTGCAGCGGGTAGTCGGTGTCCGCGCCGAAGCCCCCGTGCAGGTGCTGGGCGGTCTGCACGACGCGGCGTACCCCCTCGGAGGCCCAGATCTTGGCGACGGCGACGTCACCGGAGGCGGGCAGCACCCCGCCCGCCCCCGTGCTGATCCGCCACGCGGCCTGCCAGAGGGTCGCCTCCATCGCGCGCAGATCGATGTAGCGGTCGGCGGCCTGCACGGCCACGGCCTGGAACGTGGCGACCGGGAAACCGAACTGCTCCCGCTTGCTGGTGTATTGGCTCGTCATGCCGAGTACCCCCTCGCCCAGCCCGAGCGCCAGCGCGCATGTCCCGGTGGCGAGCAGGTTCCGCAGCAGCTCCCAGGCGCCGTCGGCGTCGATGACGTCACGGGCGGGGACCCGTACGGAATTCAGGCTGAGTTCGCCGAGCAGTTCGCCCGTCGTCGAGATCTGCTCGGCGAGAACCGCACCCTTGTGGCCACGCGGCACGAGGGCGAGCACTGAGCGGCCCGAGCCGCTGCTCAGTGCGGGTATGAGGACGAAGTCGGCGTTCTGCGCCCAGGGCACAGCCGTCTGCAGGCCGTCCAGCACCCATGTCTCGCCCTCCTGCCGTGCGGTCACGGCGAGTTCGGCGCCGTCGTGGCCGGTGCGTCCGTTCGCGGCGACGGTCAGCACCAGCTCACCCCGGCCGGCCCGCGGGAGCAGATCGGTCTGCAACTCCTCGCTGCCGTAAGCCTGTACAGCGACGGCGGCCGCCGTGCTCTCCAGCAGCGGCACCCGGGCGAGTACCTTCGCCGACTCCCGCAGCACCAGGCACAGGGCGATGGCGTCCAAACCGGCGCCGCCGTGGCGCGCGTCGAGCAACAGGCTCAGCAGATCCGCGTCGGCGAGTCGGGCCCACAGAACGCGGTCGAAGTCGTCCGCGACGGCACCCGCGGTGAGCGCGGGACTCGGCACGCCGTCCGGGGCGACCCCCGCGAAGACCGCCTTCGCCGCCTCCACGGCCGCCTGCTGTTCCTCGGTGAAGGTGAAGTCCACGGTCCCGTCCTCCCGGCTGATCCGTCTGACTCTGTCTGGTCCGTCTGGTCCGTCTGGTCCGTCTGGCGGAGCGTCAAGATAGAACAGGTTCTACAAGAAGGGAACGGTGGCGGCCCGGTGGTCGTCGATGCACGGCGGGGGTGCGAGGGCATGACAGACCGATCGTTCGGTGCCCTCGGTCCGTAGAGAGGCTGGGCCGTAAGGTGTCCCCCGCTGTGGATGACCTTGAGGCTGCTGTGCCCCCTGGGACTGTGCCGGGCGGGTGTGCCTGAGTACCGTTTCGGTGCGGCCGTCGCGTGACGTGCGGCGATATTCGGCAGACGTGGCGATATTCGGCAGACATGGGGAAACGGGGCGCAATGGACGCGTACGACGAGGGCTCGAACGCCCGGCCCGTGCCGGGCGAGCCCGCGGCCGCCGCCCCTGGCGCCCCACCGCAGGACGGTCGGGCGACCCCGGGGGACGGGCTCACCGGCGCCCGGCTCTCCGCCGGCCCTCCTCCCCCTGAGGGCATCGCCGCCCTCTCCCTCCCCTTCCAGATCGCCGCCGCGCTCGCGCTCGCGCTCGTCGCGGTGGCCGCCTGCGTGCACCTCGGCATGGTCTTCCTTCATGTCGCGCCCTCGAACACGGTCACCAAGCAGCACGGGCGGGCGATCGACGAATGGGTCTACCCGGAGTTCGAGCAGAACTGGAAGCTCTTCGCGCCCAACCCGCTGCAGCAGAACGTCGCCGTTCAGGTCCGCGCCGAGGTGAAGGCCACGGACGGCGCCATCAGGACGACCCGCTGGTACGACCTTTCCGCGATGGACGGCCGGGCCATCGACGGCAATCTGCTGCCCAGCCACACCCAGCAGAACGAACTGCGCCGGGCCTGGGACTTCTTCGTGGCCACGCACGACAACACGAACCGCCCGAACGGTCTGCGCGGCGACCTCTCCGAGCGCTATCTGCGCCGCATCGCGATCCTGCGCCTCGACCGCGAGGAGGCGGGCGGCCGAAGCGCCATCCTCCAGCAGGTCCAGGTCCGCTCCCGTACGACCAATGTGCCGCCACCGGAATGGAGCGAGGAGAAGGTGTCCGACAAGCCCGTCTTGCGTCAGCTGCCCTGGTGGCCGGTGTCGGAGACCGACCGGGCGGCCGGGACGCGGCCCGTGGACTCCACGGAGACGGCGGCGAGCGCCCGATGACCAACCAGGACAGCACCCCGGCGAGCGCCCACGACAGCGCCCCCGTGACCAATCAGGACAGCACCTCCACGGCCAATCAGGACAGCACCCCGGCGAGCCCCCCCGACCCTCACCACACGCGCAGCCCCGGTCGCGAGCGGTTGGCCGGGCGGGTCAGCCGGTTCGACCGTAAGCACCGCCTCGACCGGACGCTGGGCCACGCCGTCTCCCGTCTCACCGGCCAGGCCCTGGGGCCGTACCAGAGCGCGGTGATCCGCATAGGGTTCGCCGGCACCTGGCTGCTCTTCCTGTTGCGGGAGTTCCCGCACCGGCAGCAGCTGTACGGGCCGGACGGACCCTGGAGCTGGGATCTCGCCCAGCAGCTCACCGCGAACAACCACGCCTTCACGGTCCTGATCTGGGCCGACAGCCAGGCCTGGTTCGAGATCGTCTTCGCGCTCGCCGTGCTCTCCAGCGCCCTGCTCCTGCTCGGCTGGCGCACCCGCACCATGTCCGTGCTCTTCCTCATCGGCGTGCTGTCCCTTCAGAACCGCAGCGTCTTCATGGGGGACGGCGGCGACAACGTCATCCACCTGATGGCGATCTACCTGGTGTTCACGCGCTGCGGCCAGGTGTGGTCACTGGACGCGCGACGCGAGCGCCGGGCGGCGGGGGCACGCGCGCGTGAAGGCCGTTCGTACCCGGACCGGGCCGGTATCGACCGATCCGGTATCGCCCTGTGGGCCGGCCTCGGGCTCGCTCTGGTGGCCGCCACGCTCGCCGGGAAGCTCGACGGCGGTCTGCTCGGCGGCTGGCGGACGGTCTACTGGGGGTTGTGGGCGGTCCAGGGCCTGTGGTGGCTGGCCGGCCGCTGTACCCGGAGCGTCCAGCCGCGCATCTTCCTCGACGTCATCGCCAACCTCGTCCACAACGCGGCCCTTTTCGTGATCATGGCCGAGGCGTGTCTGATCTACGCGACCGCCGGCTGGTACAAGATCCAGGGTTCGCGCTGGCAGGACGGCACGGCCGTGTACTACCCGCTGCACCTGGACTACTTCTCCCCTTGGCCCGCTCTGTCCGACGCCCTGTCCGCGAGCGGCATCCTGGTCATGCTGGTGACGTACGGGACGGTGGTCGCGCAGGTCGCCTTCCCCTTCACGCTGTTCAACCGGCGGGTGAAGAACGTCCTGCTGGCGGCCATGATGACCGAGCACGCCGCGATCGCCCTCGTGCTGGGCCTGCCGTTCTTCTCGCTCGCGATGATCGCCGCCGACGCGGTCTTCCTGCCGACGTCGTTCCTCCGCCGCCTCGGCGGCTGGGCGACGCGCGCGCGTGGAGGCCTGGCACGCGCGCGTGGACGGCTGTTCTCCCGCCTCGGGCGTACGCTCCCGGGGCCGCGTAAGGAGGACCCCGAGGCCGAGGCTCCGCGCCCGCCGGAGACGGCCGAGCACCCGCACGTAGGCTTCACGGCATGAGGGATCCCCGTGACCCCGAGCCCGTGAGCGCCTGGCACCGGCTCGCCGACACCGCCGTGCTGCTCGACGGCTTCCACGCCCTCAAGCACGCGGTGCGCTTCCGGGCCGAGGTCCAGGTGGCGGTCACCACCGACCGGGCGGCCGCGCTCGCCCTCGCCGACGAGCTGGCCCCGGACGTACAGGACACGTTGGACGCCCTCCTGGCGGAGGTCCCGGAGTCCACGTACCGGGCGCTCGTCCCGCGACCGCACCCCACGGCGGTGGCCGCCCTTGCGGTACGCCCCCCGCGCGACGCCAACCTGCGGGCGCTGGCCCGCACCCCCCGCACCGCGCCCGTGGTCGTCCTCGACCAGCCGCGCAACCTCGGGAACGTCGGAGCGGTGATCCGGCTCGCCGCCGGCTTCGGCGCGACCGGGGTCGTCACCACCGGCACCCTCGATCCGTGGCATCCCACGGTCGTGCGCGGCGGAGCGGGCCTGCACTTCGCCACGGCTGTCGAGCGGCTGACCGTGGACGAGCTGCCCTCGGGGCCGGTGTTCGCGCTCGACCCGGAGGGCGAGGACATCCGGGGGCTGAAGCTCCCGGACGACGCGGTTCTGGCCTTCGGCTCCGAGCGCAGCGGTCTGTCCGGCGAACTGCGCGCCCGCACGGACCACTTGGTCTCCCTGCCGATGAAGCCCCAGGTGTCCAGCTACAACCTCGCCACCAGCGTGGCGATGACACTGTTCCACTGGAGTGCGCTTTAAGGGGCGCGGGGAACTGCGCGACCAGTCCCCCGGGCGGCCTGCAGCCGCAGGAGAAGCAGCAGCTTCCCGCAGCTCCCCGACGTCCCCGACGTCCCCGAAAGGGAGTTCACGCGTCTCGGCGGACCTCCACGACCCGGAACCGGTTGGCGACGAACGCGCCGTCGCACAGCGCTGAGTTGGCCGCGGGATTGCCGCCCGACCCGTGGAAGTCGGAGAAGGCGGCCGTCTGGTTGACGTACACCCCGCCGGTCAGGTTCAGCGAGAGCTGGGCCGCCTCGTCCAGGCAGGCCTCCCGCACGGCTTCCTCGACGTCCTGCGAGGTCGTGTACGCGCCGACGGTCATCGCGCCCTTCTCGCGGACGGTCCGGCGCAGCAGCTCCACGGCCTCGGCCGCCGAGTCGACCGCGACGGCGAACGAGACCGGACCGAAGCACTCGCTCATGTAGGCGGCCTGGTCGTCCGGCTTGCCGCCGTCGAGCTTCACGATCACCGGGGTACGGACCACCGCGTCGGGGAACTCCGGGTTGGCGATCTCCCGTGAGGGGAGGGCGACTTCGCCGAGTCCGGCCGCGGCATCGAGGCGGGCCTTCACGTCCGGGGTCACGATCGCGCCCAGCAGGGCGTTCGCCCGGGCGTCGTCCCCGAGGAGCCCGTCGACCGCCCCGGCGAGGTCGGCGACCACCTCGTCGTACGACTTGGGGCCCTCCTCCGTACGGATGCCGGCGCGCGGGACGAGCAGGTTCTGCGGGGTCGTGCACATCTGACCGCTGTAGAGGGACAAGGAGAAGGCGAGGTTCGACAGCATTCCCTTGTAGTCGTCGGTCGACTCCACGATCACCGTGTTGACGCCGGCCTTCTCCGTGTAGACCTGCGCCTGGCGGGCGTTGGTCTCCAGCCAGTCGCCGAACACCGTCGAGCCGGTGTAGTCGATGATCCGGATCTCGGGGCGGGTGGCCAGGGTCTTGGCGATGCCCTCGCCGGGCCGCTCGGCGGCCAGCGCCACCAGGTTCGGGTCGAAGCCCGTCTCGGTGAGCACCTCGCGGGCCACCTGGACGGTGAGCGCGAGCGGCAGCACCGCGCGCGGGTGGGGCTTCACCAGTACGGCGTTGCCCGTGGCCAGCGAGGCGAACAGGCCGGGATAGCCGTTCCACGTGGGGAAGGTGTTGCAGCCGATCAGCAGCGCGACGCCGCGCGGTACCGGCGTGAACTGCTTCGTCAGCGCGAGCGGGTCGCGCTTGCCCTGGGGCTTCGTCCACTCCGCCGTGTCGGGGGTGCGGACCTGCTCCACGTACGCGTAGGCCACCGCCTCCAGACCGCGGTCCTGGGCGTGCGGGCCGCCGGCCTGGAACGCCATCATGAAGGCCTGGCCACTGGTGTGCATGACCGCGTGCGCGAACTCGTGGGTGCGGTCGCTGATCCGCTTGAGGATCTCCATGCACACCACCGCGCGCGTCTCCGCGCCCGCGTCGCGCCACGCGCGCTGTCCCGCGCGCATGGCGGGCAGCAGGGCGTCGACGTCCGCGTGCGGGTACGTGACGCCCAACTCGATGCCGTACGGCGAGACCTCGCCGCCCACCCAGTCGTCGGTGCCGGGCTGGCCCAGGTCGAGGCGCGTGCCCAGGAGGGCGTCGAAGGCGGCCTTGCCCTCGGCCATGCCCAGGCTGCCGTTCTCCCCGTACGCCTTGGGGTGTTCGGGATGCGGCGACCAGTACGCGCGCGTGCGCATCGCCTCCAGCGCCTGGTCGAGGGTCGGCCGGTGCTTGGCGATGAGCTCGTGCGCGGTCAGTGCGGCGGCGGCCATGCGGGACCATCTCCTCGTTTCAAGAAATTCGTTGTTTCCAGAACTGTTCGTCGTGCTCATGACCTGGGCAGAAACAGCCGGGCAGAGTTAGAGTAACCGAACGATCGGTCGGGACAAGGGGGTCCGCCGAACCTGTGGAAAACCCCGTGCGGGAGGATCGCGAGCATGACAGCACTCGACCTCGCCGTCCCCGTGGCGGTCGTCGGCACCGGCACCATGGGCCAGGGCATCGCCCAGGTCGCTCTCGCCGCGGGCCACCCCGTGCGGCTGTACGACACCGCGCCCGGCCGAGCCCGGGCGGCGGCCGAAGCGATCGGCGCCCGTCTCGACCGGCTCGTCGAGAAGGACCGGCTCACCGGTGCCGAGCGCGATGCCGCACGCGCCCGCCTGCACCCCGCCGAGAGCCTCGCCGACCTCGCCGACTCGGGTCTTGTCCTCGAAGCCGTGCTGGAGCGACTGGACGTCAAACAGCAGCTGTTGCGCGAGCTGGAGGACATCGTCGCGGACGACTGCCTGCTCGCCACCAACACCTCCTCCCTGTCGGTGACCGCGATCGGCGGCGCCCTGCGCAACCCCGGCCGTTTCGTCGGGCTGCACTTCTTCAACCCCGCCCCGCTGCTGCCCCTCGTGGAGGTGGTCTCCGGGTTCGCGACCGACGTCACGTCGGCCACGCGCGCGTACGAGCTGGCCCGTGCCTGGGGGAAGACCCCGGTCGCCTGCGCCGACACCCCGGGCTTCATCGTCAACCGCATCGCGCGGCCCTTCTACGCCGAGGCGTTCGCGGTCCACGAGGCCCAGGGCGCCGACCCCGCGACGATCGACGCGGTCCTGCGTGAGTCGGGCGGCTTCCGGATGGGAGCCTTCGAACTGACCGACCTCATCGGCCAGGACGTCAACGAGTCCGTCACGCGCTCCGTGTGGGAGGCCTTCTTCCAGGACGTGCGGTTCACGCCCTCGCTGGCCCAGCGGCGGCTCGTCGAGTCGGGCCGGCTCGGCCGCAAGACCGGGCACGGCTGGTACGACCACGGGGAAGAGGCCGAGCGGCCCGAGCCGCACACGGCGGAGAAGGTCCAGCCGCCCGCGTACGTCGTCGTCGAGGGCGATCTGGGCCCCGCCGCCGAACTGCTCGCGCTGATCCGCGAGGCGGGCATCCAGGTCCGTGAGGACGAGGAGGACCACGGCACCCGCCTGGTGCTGCCCAGCGGAGGCCAACTGGCCCTCGCGGACGGCCAGACCGCCGTCGAGTTCCGTGACGTCGTCTACTTCGACCTCGCGCTCGACTACCGCAGGGCGACCCGGATCGCCCTGTCCCACTCGCAGGACACCCAGACGCAGACCCTCGCCGAGGCCACCGGGCTCTTCCAGGCCCTCGGCAAGGACGTCAGCGTCATCGGGGACGTGCCCGGCCTGATCGTCGCCCGCACGGTGGCCCGGATCGTCGATCTGGCGCACGACGCCGTCGCCAAGGGAGTGGCCACCGAGGAGGACATCGACACGGCGATGCGCGAGGGCGTCAACTACCCCCTGGGCCCCTTCGAATGGAGCCGCAGGCTCGGCAGGAGCTGGGCCTACGACGTCCTGGACGACCTGCACCTGCGCGATCCGTCAGGACGTTACGCGCCGTCCCTCGCGCTCTACCGCCACGCGTACGCCTCCGAGAAGCGGGAGGGCACCCCATGACCACCGCCAAGCGCGACACCTACACGCCGGAGACACTGCTGTCCGTGGCCGTGCGGATCTTCAACGAGCGCGGCTACGACGGCACTTCCATGGAGCACCTCTCCAAGGCGGCCGGCATCTCCAAGTCGTCGATCTACCACCACGTCACGGGCAAGGAGGAGCTGCTGCGCCGGGCCGTCAGCCGGGCGCTCGACGGCCTCTTCGAGATCCTCGACGAGGAGCACGCGCGCGTGGGGCGTGCCGTGGAGCGCCTGGAGTACGTCACCCGGCGCATGGTCGAGGTCCTCACCGCCGAACTGCCGTACGTGACCCTGCTGCTGCGTGTGCGCGGCAACACCGACACCGAGCGCTGGGCCCTGGAACGGCGCCGGGACTTCGACCACGAGGTGGCCGCGCTCCTGAAGGCGGCGGCCGCCGACGGGGACGTACGCGTCGACGTGGAGGTGCGGCTCGCGACCCGGCTGGTCTTCGGGATGATCAACTCGATAGTCGAGTGGTACCGCCCGGACGGGCGGGGCATGGGTGAGCGCGAGGTCGCCGACGCGGTGGTGCTGATGGTCTTCGGGGGACTCCGGCAGGAGGGGACGCCGGCGGAGGGCTGAGCGTGGCCCCAGGCGCCCGTTCCAGGCGCCTCAGAGGCCCTATAGGCCATAGGGCCTCGAACGGCCGCCAGGTCGGTCAGGTCGGTCGGTCTTCCCCGTCAGCCGGTCCCCAGGTCACCCCTGTGGCTCCAGGTCCTCCTCCTCGAACACCAGCAGCGTCCGTGTGCTGAGCACCTCGGGGATGGCCTGGAGCCGGGTGAGCACCAGTTCGCGCAGGGCTCTGTTGTCCGGCGTGTGCACCAGGAGCAGGACATCGAAATCGCCGCCCACCAGGGCGATGTGGGATGCCCCGGGCAGCATCCTGAGCTGCTCGCGCACCGTGCGCCAGGTGTTCTGCACGATCTTGAGCGTGATGTACGCCGAGGTGCCGTGTCCCGCGCGCTCGTGATCGACCCGGGCGCCGAAGCCGCGGATGACGCCGTCCTCGACCAGTCGGTTGATGCGCGCGTAGGCGTTGGCGCGGGACACATGGACGCGCTCGGCCACGGACCGTATCGAGGCGCGCCCGTCCACCTGGAGCATCCGCAGGATGTCCTGATCGATGGAGTCGAGCGGACGCGGCGGCGGCAGGGTCGACCGCGGGTCCGGCCCTTCAGCCATTTGTTCAGGTGCCATGTCCCCCCGCCTCCCTACCATGGACGTACTGCACCCATCTCAGGCTGTGGAGAACCGTTTGTCCACAGCCTGCGGGTGCCTGTAGCCAAAATGTGTCGGCGACCGAACAATCGGTAGGTGAGGCGCGTCACTCACGGCGCGCCTCTCGAAGCGACTCCCACGACGAGGAGGTGCCGACATGACGGTCATGGAGCAGCGAGGCGCGTACCGCCCGACGCCACCGCCCGCCTGGCAGCCCCGCACCGACCCCGCGCCGCTGCTGCCCGACGCACTGCCCCACCGCGTCCTCGGCACCCGTGCGGCCGAACGGGTCGACCCGGATCTGCTGCGCCGGCTGTACGCGGAACTGGTGCGCGGCCGCCGTTACAACGCGCAGGCCACCGCCCTCACCAAGCAGGGCCGCCTCGCGGTCTACCCCTCCTCCACCGGCCAGGAGGCCTGTGAGGTCGCCGCCGCACTCGTCCTCCAGGAGCGCGACTGGCTCTTCCCCAGCTACCGGGACACCCTCTGCGCCGTCGCCCGGGGCCTCGACCCCGTCCAGGCGCTGACCCTTCTGCGCGGCGACCGGCACACCGGCTACGACCCGCACGAGCACCGCGTCGCCCCTCTGTGCACGCCGCTCGCCACCCAGCTTCCGCACGCCGTGGGCCTCGCGCACGCCGCCCGCCTCAAGGGCGACGACGTGGTCGCGCTCGCACTCGTCGGTGACGGCGGCACCAGCGAGGGCGACTTCCACGAGGCGCTGAACTTCGCCGCCGTCTGGCAGGCCCCGGTGGTCTTCCTGATCCAGAACAACGGCTTCGCGATCTCCGTCCCGCTCGCCAAGCAGACCGCCGCCCCCTCACTGGCCCACAAGGCCGTCGGATACGGAATACCGGGCCGGCTGGTCGACGGGAACGACGCCGCCGCCGTGCACGAGGTCCTCAGCGAGGCGATCGCCCACGCGCGCGCGGGCGGCGGCCCGACGCTCGTGGAGGCGGTGACGTACCGCATGGAAGCCCATACGAACGCCGACGACGACAAGCGCTACCGCGACGACGCGGAGGTCGAGGCCTGGCGCGCGCACGACCCGATCGCCCTCCTGGAGCATGAACTCACCGAGCGCGGACTGCTCGACGAGGACGGCATGCGCGCCGTGCGCGAGGACGCCGAGGCGATGGCCGCGGACCTGCGTGAGCGCATGAACCAGGACCCGGTGCTCGACCCCATGGACCTGTTCGCGCACGTCTACGCCCACCCCACGACGCAGCTCCTGGAGCAGGAATCACAGCTGCGGGCCGAGCTGGTCGCCGAGGCGGGCCATCACGAGGACGGGGACGGGTACGGAGACGCGGGCGGGTACGGGGACGGGTACGAGCCGGAAGGAAACACGCGATGACCACTGTCGCGGTGAAGCCGGCCACCATGGCCCAGGCCCTGGGCCGCGCCCTGCGCGACGCGATGGCCGACGACCCGGCCGTCCACGTCATGGGTGAGGACGTGGGCGCCCTCGGCGGCGTCTTCCGTGTCACCGACGGGCTCGCGAAGGAGTTCGGCGAGGACCGGGTCACGGACACACCGCTGGCCGAGGCGGGCATCCTCGGTACGGCGGTCGGCATGGCCATGTACGGGCTCAGGCCGGTCGTGGAGATGCAGTTCGACGCCTTCGCGTACCCCGCCTTCGAGCAGCTGATCTCGCACGTGGCGAAGATGCGCAACCGCACCCGCGGGGCGATGCCGCTGCCCCTCACCGTGCGCGTGCCCTACGGCGGCGGCATCGGAGGCGTCGAGCACCACAGCGACTCCTCCGAGGCGTACTACATGGCGACTCCGGGGCTCCACGTCGTCACACCCGCGACGGTCTCGGACGCGTACGGTCTGCTGCGCGCGGCCATCGCCTCCGACGACCCGGTCGTCTTCCTGGAACCCAAGCGCCTGTACTGGTCGAAGGACTCCTGGAACCCCGACGAGCCGCAGGCCGTGGAGCCGATCGGCCGTGCGGTGGTCCGCCGTCCGGGCCGCAGCGCCACGCTCATCACGTACGGGCCGTCCGTGCCCGTCTGCCTGGAGGCCGCGGACGCGGCCCGGGCCGAGGGCTGGGACCTCGAAGTCGTCGACCTGCGCTCTCTGGTGCCCTTCGACGACGAGACGGTCGCCGCGTCCGTGCGGCGCACCGGCCGGGCCGTCGTGGTGCACGAGTCGGGCGGCTTCGGCGGGCCCGGCGGGGAGATCGCCGCGCGCGTGACCGAGCGGTGCTTCCACCACCTGGAGGCGCCGGTGCTGCGCGTGGCCGGCTTCGACATCCCCTATCCGCCGCCGATGCTGGAACGGCACCACCTGCCAGGCGTCGACCGGATCCTCGACGCGGTGGCGCGGCTGCAGTGGGAGGCGCAGAGCTGATGACCCGCACCTCCGACATGTTCAGTCGCGAATTCAAGCTGCCCGACCTCGGGGAGGGGCTCACCGAGGCCGAGATCGTCCGCTGGCTCGTCCAGGTCGGTGACGTCGTCGCCGTCGACCAGCCCGTGGTCGAGGTCGAGACGGCCAAGGCGATGGTCGAGGTCCCCTGCCCGTACGGCGGCGTGGTCACGGCCCGCTTCGGCGACGAGGGCTCCGAACTGCCCGTGGGTTCCCCGCTCCTCACGGTCGCGGTGGGGGCACCGGCGTCCGGGTCGCCGGCTTTCGACTCCCCGGCCTTCGACTCCCCGGCCTCCGGCGGCGGGGACGAGGGCTCCGGGAACGTGCTCGTGGGCTACGGCACCCAGGCGCCCGCGGCACGACGCCGGAGGGTACGGCCGTCCGCGGGTTCCGCCACCACCGCCCGGCGTCCCGCAAGGGGAGAGCGCCCGCTCGTGGACGAGGCCGGTGCCGATTCCGGGCGCCGGATCGACGGCCCCGTGCCGGTGATCTCCCCACTCGTACGCCGGCTGGCCCGGGAGAACGGGCTCGACCTGCGGGAGCTGGCGGGTTCGGGACCCGACGGCCTGATCACGCGCACGGACGTGGAACACGCCGTGCGGGCCGGTACGTCCGCCGCATCCGGTACGTCCACCCCGGCCGTCGCGCGGCCGTCTCCGAGCCCGGCGGCAGCGACCGCTCCGGCGACCGTGGCACCCTCGCGCGCGTCGGGCACCCGTGTCCCCCTCAAGGGCGTCCGCGGTGCCGTCGCCGACAAACTCTCCCGGAGCCGGCGCGAGATCCCCGACGCGACCTGCTGGGTGGACGCCGACGCGACGGAACTGATGCACGCGCGGGTGCGGATGAACGAGGCCGGCGGGCCGAAGATCTCCCTCCTCGCGCTCCTCGCCCGGATCTGCACCGCCGCGCTGGCCCGGTTCCCCGACCTCAACTCGACGGTCGACATGGACGCCCGCGAGGTCGTACGGCTCGACGAGGTGCACCTCGGGTTCGCCGCGCAGACCGAGCGCGGACTGGTGGTGCCGGTGGTGAAGGGCGCCCACACGCGGGACACGGAGTCGCTGAGCGCGGAGTTCGCCCGGCTCACCGAGGCGGCCCGGACCGGGACGCTCACACCGGCGGACCTCACCGGCGGGACCTTCACGCTGAACAACTACGGGGTGTTCGGGGTGGACGGCTCCACACCGATCATCAACCACCCCGAGGCGGCCATGCTCGGCGTCGGCCGGATCGTCCCCAAACCCTGGGTGCACGAGGGCGAGCTGGCGGTGCGGCAGGTCGTACAGCTCTCACTCACCTTCGACCACCGGGTGTGCGACGGCGGAACGGCGGGCGGTTTCCTGCGATATGTGGCGGACTGCGTCGAACACCCTGCGGTGCTGCTGCGGACTCTGTGACCTCCTGCGTCCTCCCTGCGTCCCTCTGGGCCCGTACGGTCCCGTCGCCACCCCCGTCCACATGCTGTGCGCGGGGGTGGAAATGATCCACCGGAGACTCATACTCGGGGGGTGACCGCGTTCGAGCCTCCCAGCGCACCCGGTTCCTCCGACGCACTCGGTTCCTCCGGCGTGCCCGGCAGGGACGGCCATGACGCCGTCGTGCTCGCCGGGGGCGCCGCCCGCCGTCTCGGCGGTGCGGACAAACCGGGTGTACGCGTCGGCGGACGCGCGCTGCTCGACCGAGTCCTGGCCGCCTGCTCCGGCGCGGCCACCACCGTGGTCGTCGCGGAGCCCCGGCCCACGGCACACCCCGTCGAGTGGGCGCGCGAGGACCCTCCCGGCGGGGGCCCGCTCGCCGCGCTGGACGCCGGCCTGCGGCACACCACCGCCGAATACGTCGTGGTGCTCTCCGCCGACCTGCCGTTCCTGGACGAGGAGACGGTACACAGGCTGCTGACAGCTCTTCAGGAGGCGGGCGGTGAGGGCGCGCTGCTCACCGACCCGAGCGGCCGCGACCAGCCCCTCGTGGCCGCGTACCGCGGTTCGGCGCTACGACGCGAGCTGGCGGCCCTGCGCGCCGAGCACGGCGGACTGGCCGGGCTGCCGCTGCGACGTCTCACCGGCGCACTCGAACTGACCCGTATCACCGACCCCGTCGCGTCCTTCGACTGCGACACCTGGGACGACATCGCCGCCGCCCGGGCACGTATCAGGGAGCATGGGCACGTGTTGGATGAATGGATCACCGCAGTCAAGGACGAACTGGGCATCGACCTGGACGTCGACATCAGCGTCCTGCTCGACCTCGCCCGCGACGCCGCCCATGGCGTGGCCCGTCCGGCCGCACCGCTGACGACGTTCCTCGTCGGCTACGCGGCGGGCCGGGCCGAGGGAGGCCCCGAAGCGGTCGCGGAGGCCACCCGCAAGGCGACGGCACTGGCGTTGCGCTGGGCGGCGGAGGCCGGTTCCGGCGCCGACGCGCCTGCGACCCCGGACGCCGGATGACCGCCTCGGGGCAGTACGAGGAGGTCGACTTCGATGTCGAAGAGGCCCTCGCCCTGGTCAAGGAAGGCGGTGCCCAGGTGCCTGACGACTCCGCAACCACCGGAGCTCCCCGCCCCGCCCCGGCCCCGCAGGACGGCAGCCGGAAGGACAAGGACACCGACCAGCGCCGAACCGCCGAGCAGCACACCACCGAGCACCACGCCGCCATGCCCTGGCAGCGGGCCCGCGCCATCGCCGGGCGAGCCCCCCGCCGTCCGGACACCCCCGTCTCCGTCACTCTGGACGCCGCGCTGGGTCTCGTCCTCGCCGCCCCGCTCACCGCTCTCACGGACCTGCCGGCCTTCGACACGTCCGCGATGGACGGCTGGGCGGTCGCCGGACCCGGCCCGTGGGACGTGCGGGCCGAGGGTGCGCTCGCGGGTCACGACAGCCCGGAGCCGCTCATCGACGGCGAGGCGGTCCCCATCGCCACCGGCGCGCGGATCCCGCAGGACGCCTCCGCCGTGCTCCGCAGCGAACACGGCCGCAGTGACGAGAAGGGCAGGCTGTACGCCACCCGGGACGTCTCGCAGGGGCAGGACATCCGCCCCCGCGGCCAGGAGTGCCGCTCCGGCGCCCCCCTGCTGCCGTTCGGCACGCTGGTCACCCCGGCCGTACTCGGGCTTGCCGCCGCCGCCGGATACGACACCGTCTCCGCCCTTCCCCGGCCACGCGCGGAAGTCCTGGTCCTCGGGGACGAACTGCTCACCGGGGGGCTGCCCCACGACGGGTTGATCCGGGACGCGCTCGGCCCGATGCTGCCGCCCTGGCTGCGCGCGCTCGGCGCGGAGGTCATCGCGGTGCGCAGGCTTGGCGACGACGCCGAAGCCCTGAGCGAGGCCCTCAAGAACTCCGACGCCGACCTCGTCGTCACGACCGGTGGCACCGCCGCCGGTCCCGTCGACCACGTCCACCCCGTCCTGCGCCGCATCGGCGCCGAACTCCTGGTGGACGGCGTCAAGGTGCGCCCCGGTCATCCGATGCTCCTGGCGCGGCTCAGGGAGAACCAGCATCTCGTCGGGCTGCCGGGCAATCCGCTCGCCGCCGTCTCCGGCCTCCTCACGCTCGCCGAGCCGCTGCTGCGCACCCTCGCGGGACGTACGGCCCCGGAGCCGTACACGCTGCCTCTCAAGGACACCGTGCACGGTCACCCGCACGACACGCGGCTGATTCCTGTCGTCCTGCGCGGGGACCGGGCCGTGCCGCTGCACTACAACGGACCGGCCATGCTGCGGGGCATCGCCGTGGCTGACGCGCTCGCCGTCGTCCCGCCCGGTGGCGCACGGCCAGGTCAGGAACTGGAGATCTTCGACCTGCCCTGGGCCATGGCTGGGATCGAGGTGTGTTTCACGTGAAACTTCCCGGCCACGACGCGATCGCCCGCCAGGCGGACGAACGTCTGGTCACCCATCGGGTGTCGCTGCCTCGCCAACGGGTGGAACGTCCCCTGCGCCAGGTCACCAAACGGGTCGTCATGGCGCTGCTGGTGCTGGTCGGCACGGCCTTCATCGTCTATTTCGACCGGGATGGCTACACCGACAACTCCGACGGCCCGGTCGATCTGCTCGACGCCTTCTACTATGCGACCGTCACCCTCTCCACCACCGGATACGGCGACATCACCCCGGTCAGTGACGGCGCCCGCTTCACCAACATCTTCTTGATCACGCCGCTGCGCGTGCTCTTCCTGATCATCCTGGTCGGCACCACTCTCGAAGTCCTCACCGAACGCACCCGGGAGGAGTGGCGACTGAACCGCTGGAGGACCGCTTTGAGGGAGCACACCGTTGTCATCGGGTTCGGCACGAAGGGCCGCTCGGCGATTCAGACCGTGTGCGCGACGGGACTGAAGAAGGAGCAGGTCGTGGTCGTCGATCCCAGTTCCAAGGTGATCGAGGCGGCGACGGCGGACGGTTACGCGGGTGTGGTCGGCGACGCCACGCGCAGTGACGTACTGCTGCGGGCCGAGGTGCAACGCGCCCGGCAGATCATCATCGCGACGCAGCGCGACGACACCGCCGTGCTCGTCACGCTGACGGCCCGGCAGCTCAACCGCAAGGCGAAGATCGTGGCCGCCGTGCGTGAGGAGGAGAACGCACCCCTGTTGAAGCAGTCCGGCGCCGACGCGGTCATCACCAGCGCGAGTGCGGCCGGCCGGCTTCTCGGGCTCTCCGTGCTCAGCCCCAGCGCGGGCATGGTCATGGAGGACCTCATCCAGCAGGGCAGTGGACTCGACATGACCGAGCGGCCCGTCATAAAGGCCGAGGTCGGCAAGGGTGTCCGCGAGATCGAGGACCTGGTGGTGAGCGTCGTACGAGGGCATCGGGTGCTCGGCTACGACGACCCGGCCATCGGGAAGGTGCAGTTGACGGACCGCCTGATCACCATCGTGCGGGTCAGCCCGCACAGCCAGATCGCACCGGACATGAAACCGCTGCCGCAGGACTGAATCTCCGCGGGGGCGGCCGTCGGGAGTAGCCTCGCCCGCATGCGAGCGATCACGATTCCTGAACCTGGTGGGCCCGAGGCGCTGGTATGGGACGAGGTCCCTGACCCGGTGCCCGGCGAGGGCGAAGTGCTGGTCGAGGTGGTGGCGAGCGCGGTGAACCGTGCCGATCTGCTCCAGCGGCAGGGCTTCTACGACCCACCGCCCGGCGCGTCCCCGTACCCCGGCCTCGAATGTTCCGGACGGATCGCCGCGCTCGGAACCGGTACCTCGGGGTGGGCCGTCGGAGACGAGGTGTGCGCGCTGCTCTCGGGCGGCGGTTACGCCGAGAAGGTGGTCGTCCCGGCCGGGCAGCTGCTGCCCGTGCCCGAGGGCGTCGACCTCGACAAGGCGGCCGCGCTGCCCGAGGTGGCCTGCACGGTCTGGTCCAACGTCTTCATGATCGCCCACCTTCGCCCCGGCGAGACCCTTCTGGTGCACGGCGGAGCGAGCGGGATCGGCACCATGGCCATCCAGCTGGCCAAGGCCGTCGGCGCGAAGATCGCCGTCACCGCGGGCAGCAGGGCGAAACTGGACTTCTGTGCCGAACTCGGCGCGGACGTGCTCATCAACTACCGCGAGCAGGACTTCGTCGAGGAGATCAAGGCCGCCACCGGCGGGGCGGGCGCCGACGTCATCCTCGACAACATGGGCGCCAAGTACCTCGACCGCAACGTCCAGGCCCTCGCCGCCAACGGGCGTCTCGCGATCATCGGCATGCAGGGCGGCGTCAAGGGCGAGCTGAACATCGCCACGCTCCTGGGCAAGCGCGGTGCTGTCACCGCGACCTCGCTGCGGGCCCGCCCGGCCGGTGAGAAGGCGTCGATCGTCGCGGCCGTACGCGAGCACGTCTGGCCGTTGGTCGCCGGAGGCCATGTGCGTCCGGTGGTCGACCGGGAGCTGCCCATGAGCGAGGCGGCCGCGGCGCACCAGGTGCTGGAGGAGAGCGGCAACATCGGGAAGGTGCTGCTCACGCTCTCGTAGAGCCCCCGCTGGAGCCCGGCTGGAGCCCGGCTGGAGCCCCGCCGGAGCCCCTGCGGCGGAGCCGCACATGTGGCGGCCCCGGGCTCCCGCAGACAGGGGCCTCAGCTGCGCCGTACTCGCAGCGCGAGGAACGCGAGACCCAGGCCCAGACCGATGAGGACCAGGCCGCTGCCGAGGGGCAGCACCAGGAGGACGGGTTCCGAAGCACGTACGGGGCGGTCTGCGGCCCCGTGCGCGTCGACGGGGCGGGCGGGCGCTTCGGGCGGCGTGGGCGGCGTGGAGGGGCTCCGGGAGGCTTCGGGAGCGACGGAGGCATCCTGGCCCTCCGGGCTGGCCGATGAGCCGGCCGATGAGCCGGCCGAGTGAGCCGAGGGACTGTCCTCGTCGGTCGGTGCCGCCTCCCGCCCCGGGCGCTCGCGCCCCTCTCCCGCCCGGCTGCCGGCGCGCGACTGGGCGGGGACAGGCTCGTACGCGGCGGCGTACGGCGAGTACGCGGGGCCTGCCAGCAGGAGCAGCAGCAGGCCGGTCACGCGGAGGGTGCGAAGCCATGGAGTCACGTCGGTGACCCCCTCCCGGTATGGAGGAGCCAAGATCAACAGCCTCAGCCTCACACGGGGTGCCCGGTCCGGCATCTCGGTCCTCCACGCCCTGTCACCGTCAGTGACGGCCGTGGCGTACCCAGGTGCACGGGGTACAGATCGGGTATGTCGATACGCCATGGTCTGCTGGCGCTCCTGGAGCGCGGTCCCCGCTACGGTTCGCGGCTGCGCACCGAGTTCGAGGCGCGCACCGGCTCGACCTGGCCGCTGAACATCGGCCAGGTCTACACGACCCTCGCCCGGCTGGAGCGGGACGGCCTGGTCGTACAGCAGGGCGCGGACGAGGCGGGCCACGTGCTGTACGCGCTGACGGACGCCGGCCGGGCCGAGCTGCGGTCCTGGTTCCTCAGCCCCGTGGAGCGCACGAACCTGCCGCGCGACGAGCTGGTGATCAAGCTGGCCATGGCGGTCGGGGCGCCTGGTGCCGACGTACGGGCGATCGTGGAGGCACAGCGGCGGTATCTGTCGGAGGCCATGCACACGTACACCCGGCTCAGGGCGCAGGCGCTCGCGGAGGGGCCCGCGCACCGTGACGAGGTGGCCCAGCTGTTCGTCCTGGAGCATCTGATCTTCCGCGCGGAGGCCGAGATCCGCTGGCTGGACCACTGTGAGGCCCGTCTGCTGCGGCTCGCGGAGGCGGCCGCCACGGAGCCGCCGGCCCTGTGACCGCACCCGTGACCGCCCTCGCCGCCGTCCGCGTCTCCACCTCCGTCTCCACCTCCGTCTGCGCCTCCACCTCCGTCGTCCCCCTCCGTCGGCACCGCCTCCCTGACGCGAGGCGCGGGTCCGTACAGGGTGGATCACGCTCCGGAGGGGGCACCACGATGGTGACGTGTGTGAGTGCGAGAGAATGGCGGCATGGAGATGCCGAGGAACGAAAGGTCGCCGGAGAACCCCCAGATCCTGGTCGTAGGCCAGGACGGAATGGCTCTCGGCGGCGGTGGAGACGACGACTCCCGTGAGGTCCCGGTGACGGAGATGGTGGAACAGCCCGCCAAGGTGATGCGCATCGGGAGCATGATCAAGCAGCTGCTCGAGGAGGTGCGTGCGGCACCCCTGGACGAGGCGAGCCGGGTACGGCTCAAGGAGATCCACACCAGCTCGGTGAAGGAGCTGGAGGACGGGCTGGCTCCCAATCTCGTCGAGGAACTGGAGCGGCTCTCCCTGCCGTTCACCGATGACGGTGTCCCTTCCGATGCCGAACTGCGGATCGCGCAGGCGCAGTTGGTCGGCTGGCTGGAGGGTCTCTTCCACGGGATCCAGACCACCCTGTTCGCCCAGCAGATGGCGGCCAGGGCTCAGTTGGAGCAGATGCGCCGGGCGCTGCCTCCGGGTGTCGGCGGCGAGGAAGAGGTGGATCCGCGGGCGGCCGGCGGCCGCACGGGCGGTCCGTACCTGTAGACCACCGGTAGGGCCACGCATGGACCACCTGTAGGCCTCAGACGACGAAAGGGGCCCGGCAATTTCTGCCGGGCCCCTTTCTGCTGTCCGTCGGACAGGCGGCTGCCTGTTGAGCAGACGCCTGTCCGCTGATCAGGCGGCTGTCCGTCGATCAGGCGGGATCGCCCGTCGAGACGTAGAGCTGGATCTTGGGCATGTCCTTGGGGTCGACGTCCGAGTCCGCCTCGGGGATCTGGGTCATGACCGTGCCCTCGCCGTAGGCGTTCTCGTCCACGGACTTGGACTCGTACTGCCAGCCGGCCGCCTGGAAGCACGCCTTCACGGAGTCGATGTTCTTGAACTTGAAATCCGGGACCTTGATTTTGTCGGCGTCGTTGTACGACTCGTCGGGCTCCGTGCACACGGTCTCTTCGATCTTCTTCGTGGTGTCAGGGCCCTTGTGCCCGGACACCTCCTCGGAAGCCGACGCGCGGGCACTGTCGGCGGTCTCGGCTTTCTTCTTGTCGTCGTCCCCGCCGCCCATCAGCAGAGTGGCGATCAGCCCGCCGGCGAGGGCGAGCGCGACAATGATCGAGCCCACGATCACCGGCATGTTGCTCTTGCGGCCGCCGCCGGAGGAGGGTGCCTGGGACTGCGGGGACATCACGTACGGCGGCGTGGCCGACAGGCCCTGCTGCGGGGAGTACGCGGCGGTCTGGGCCGGTGTCTGGTAACCGCCCTGCTGCGGGTAGCCGTACGACGGAGCGGGCGCGTGCGCGGGCGTATGTGCCGGCGTCGGCGGGCCGTAGGGGCCGGGCTGGTACGGCGTCTGCACGTTCCCCTGCGGTGCCTGTGCCGACTGGTCGACTGGCGGGAACACCGCGGAGCCCACACCGGCTCCGCTCGACGTCTGCACGCCGGGCACGATGCTCGGGGGCGCGGCCTGGAAGGACTGGGCCACGCGCAGGCACTCGTCGCGCATCGACTCGGCGTTCACAAAGCGTTCGTTCGGGTTCTTCTTCAGTGCGCGGGTGATCAGCGCGTCCACCGCGGGCGGCAGCGAGCGGTTGACCGAGGAGGCCAGGACGGGCGTCTCCTGGACGTGCGCGTACGCGATGGCCAGCGGCGAGTCCGCCTCGAACGGCAGCCGCCCGGTGACCAGTTGGAACAGCATGATGCCGACGGAGTACAGGTCGGAGCGGGCGTCGACGCCGCGGCCGAGGGCCTGCTCGGGGGAGAGGTACTGCGGGGTGCCGACGACCATGCCGGTCTGGGTCATCGAGGTCACACCGGACTGCATGGCGCGGGCGATGCCGAAGTCCATCACCTTGACCACGCCGCGCTTCGTCATCATGACGTTGCCCGGCTTGATGTCGCGGTGGACCAGGCCCATCTCGTGGCTGATCTCCAGAGCGGCCAGCACGTCGGCGGTGATCTTCAGGGCCTTGTCGGCGGGCATGGCGCCGTGCTGCGTGATGTCCTGGTCGAGGACCGAGCCGAGCGGGCGGCCCTCCACGTACTCCATGACGATGTACGGAGTCGGCGCACCGGGGCCCGCACCGGAGTCGCTGTCGAGCAGCGTGTCCTCGCCGGTGTCGAAGACCGAGACGATGTTCGTGTGCGTGAGCTTGGCCACCGACTGGGCCTCGCGGCGGAAGCGCTCGCGGAAGGCCTGCTCCCGTCCCAGCTCGGTGTGCAGTGTCTTGATCGCGACCTGCCGGTCGAGCACCGAGTCGTAGGCGAGATGTACCGAAGCCATGCCGCCTTCGCCGAGCAAGTCGCGCAGCTGGTAGCGCCCGCCGGCGACCGAACGCCCCGCGTACCGGCCGTGTTCGCCGTCCTGGCTCATCTTTCTGCGTCCCCCATCGACCGTGCGCCGTCACGCGGGCGAAAGCTGCTGGTGTGGCTGCCGCGGCCGGTGATCTCTGTGTCCTCTGTGGTTATTACCGGCCAAGTCTGCCGGAGGTCACTGACACGTCAAGCTCGGTGCCCGTTCCGTGACCGTACGCGAATGAAGAGTCGCGGAAGCGTTACAGGTGCCGTACGACCGGTACACAGAATGTGCACCCGTGGACCGTCCGCGGGTTCGGCGACCGGGTCCATCCCGGACCGGCGCTCGGCGTGGAGGCTGTAGCGTGGCCCGACGGAGACCGTAACAACCACCGCGCGTACTACGTCGACCGGTGTGGACAGAAACGACGGCGAGGACCGATGGCACAGCAGCAGCGCGCTCAGGGCCCGTCCGACCCCGAGGCGACTGGCGGCGGTATGTCAGATGCGCCGGAGTTGTGGGGTAACGGCGGATTGGTCGGGGACGGTCGGTATCGGCTGACCCACAGACTCGGCCGGGGCGGCATGGCCGAGGTGTTCGCGGCGGAGGACGTCCGCCTGGGACGTACCGTCGCGGTCAAACTGCTCCGCTCCGACCTGGCGGAAGATCCCGTCTCGAAGGCCCGCTTCACACGCGAGGCCCAGTCGGTCGCGGGCCTCAACCACCATGCGGTGGTGGCGGTCTACGACTCGGGCGAGGACGTTCTCGCCCACCAGGTCGTCCCGTACATCGTGATGGAGCTCGTCGAGGGCCACACGATCCGCGAGCTCCTCCTCAACGCCGAGGCCCCTGGGCCCGAGCAGGCGCTCATCATCGTCTCCGGTGTGCTGGAGGCGCTCGCTTATTCACACCAGCACGGCATCGTTCACAGGGACATCAAGCCCGCGAACGTGATCATCACCGAGGCCGGTGCGGTCAAGGTGATGGACTTCGGCATCGCGCGCGCCCTGCACGGTGTCCAGTCCACGATGACGCAGACCGGCATGGTCATGGGCACGCCCCAGTACCTCTCGCCGGAGCAGGCGCTCGGCAAGGCGGTCGACCACCGCAGCGACCTGTACGCGACAGGCTGTCTGCTGTACGAACTTCTCGCGCTGCGGCCCCCGTTCACCGGTGAGACCCCGCTTTCGGTGGTCTACCAGCACGTCCAGGACATCCCCGTCCCGCCGTCCCAGGTCTCGAACACGACGCCGCCGGAGCTCGACGGTCTGGTCATGCGCTCGCTCGCGAAGGAGCCGGACGACCGGTTCCAGACCGCGGAGGAGATGCGCGGACTCGTCCAGTACGGGCTGCAGATGCTGTACGACCAGGGCAGCCACACCGGCACCTGGAACACCGGCCCCGTCACGGCGCACGAGGGCCTGAACACTCCGGCGATGGGCCTGGGCGCGGCCGGGCTGCCGCACCCCGGCGACTCGGGCACCACCCAGATCCCGTCACCGATCCTGCCCCCGGGCCACGGCGGAGGCGGCGACGACGGCGGCTTCGAGGGCCACGGCAACAAGGGCAGCGGCCGCGGCAAGATGTGGATTCTCGCGGTCCTCGCGGTGGTCGCGATCGCGACGGGAGTGGCGCTCGCGGTGAACGGCACCGGGGGCGGCGGAGGCGGGGGCGGTACGAAGACCTCGCCGACCGCCACGCAGTCCAAGAAGGAGACCCCCCCGAGCAAGAGCGCGACGGAAGAGCAGACCGACGAGGAGACGGACCAGGAGACGGACACGGGCGGCAACCCGGACTACACCCCGTCGTACAAACCGTCGCCGACCTACTCGCCGTCCCCCACGAAGAGCGTGCCCTCGAGCAACCCCTCGACCGGGGGGCCCACCGTGTCGCAGTCGACGGAGGAGGAGCCGCCTCCGCCCGAGACTTCGGAGGAACCGCCGGACGACAATGGGGGCGGGAGCGGGGAGCCCGACACCGACGGCTGATCCGTCCGCCCTCGTGGATCCGCCTCGCGTGGATCCGCCCCTCGTGAATCGGGTTCCACGCGCGCGTAGGCGTTCACCCCGCGAACGCCTCGCACACCGTGTCGTACGCGCGCGTAGGCCCGTACTTCATCGCGCTCAGGCGCGTCCCTTCGTCTCACTGCTGCTTCTCCGCCTGTATCCGGGCCACGTACGCGGCCGCCTGCGCACGCCGCTCCATGCCGAGTTTGGCCAGCAGGCTGGAGACGTAGTTCTTGATCGTCTTCTCGGCGAGACGCAGCCGCTCGCCGATCACGCGATTGGTGAGCCCCTCGCCGATCAGGTCGAGGATCCTGCGCTCCTGGTCGGTGAGTCCGGCGAGCCTGGCGTCGCCCTTGGGACTGCCTCCGTCGCGCAGCCGCTCCAGGACGCGGGCGGTGGCCTCCGGGTCGAGCAGGGACTTGCCGGCCGCGATGTCACGGATCGCCCCGAGCAGCTCGTCGCCGCGGATCGCTTTCAGCGCGTAGCCCGAGGCGCCCGCCATGATCGCCTCGAAGAGGGCCTCGTCGTCGGCGTAGGAGGTCAGCATGAGGCATTTGATCGACTCGTCCTCGGAGCGGATCTCGCGGCAGACCTCGACCCCGCTGCCGTCCGGCAGCCGTACGTCCAGGACGGCGACGTCGGGACGCGTGGCCGGAATTCGCGCCAGCGCGTCGGCCGCCGTGCCGGCTTCGCCGACGACCTCGATGTCGTCCTCCAGCGCAAGCAGCTCATGGACTCCCCGGCGGACTACTTCGTGGTCGTCGAGGAGAAATACGGTGATTTTTCCTTCTTCGCGCACGGAGTCAGTCTCACACACGATCTTTCCGTTTGCGCCAGTCGAGCCCTTCCCGTCCCCGGGGTGACCGGGATAACGTGCCGGTGTTCCGGCCCCCTGCCAGGCTGTGACCAGTGCTGTGACCAGCGACTGCTCCCGAGACGTGCGAAGTAGTGGGAAGCCCAAGTGGAAAGTACTTGGAAATCCTAACAAAAACGCAGGTCAGGAGGGGTTTCACAGAAATGTGGAGCACTGGGTAACGTGCTTGTTGCAGGGCGCTCGCCGGGGCACCTGTCACGCCTGTTCCCGGCCGAGGGCACCCACCCCGTGCACGGGTCGGAGACCAGGCGCACCGCTCCCCCGGCTCTTGAACAGCTGGGGGAACCCCAGTTCCCGGCAACCCCGGGGGCCGGACCGACGGAGGAGCACACGTGACCGTGGAGAGCACTGCCGCGCGCAAGCCGCGACGCAGCGCCGGTACCAAGCGCACCGCTGCGAAGAAGCCGCCGGGCGCCCGGCCCGACCTCGTACAGCTGCTGACCCCGGAGGGGAAGCGCGTCAAGAATGGCGAATACGACGCGTACGTAGCCGACATCACCCCCGAAGACCTCCGCGGGCTGTACCGCGACATGGTGCTCACCCGGCGCTTCGACGCCGAGGCCACCTCCCTGCAGCGTCAGGGCGAGCTGGGCCTGTGGGCCTCGCTGCTCGGCCAGGAGGCCGCCCAGATCGGCTCCGGCCGGGCGACCCGCGAGGACGACTACGTCTTCCCGACCTACCGCGAGCACGGCGTCGCCTGGTGCCGCGGAGTCGACCCGGCCAACCTGCTCGGCATGTTCCGCGGCGTGAACAACGGCGGCTGGGACCCGAACAGCAACAACTTCCACCTGTACACGATCGTCATCGGCTCGCAGACGCTGCACGCCACGGGATACGCCATGGGCGTCGCCAAGGACGGCGCCGACTCGGCCGTGATCGCGTACTTCGGGGACGGTGCCTCCAGCCAGGGCGACGTCGCTGAATCGTTCACCTTCTCCGCGGTCTACAACGCGCCCGTCGTGTTCTTCTGCCAGAACAACCAGTGGGCCATCTCCGAGCCCACCGAGCGCCAGTCCCGCGTCCCGCTCTACCAGCGCGCGCAGGGTTACGGCTTCCCGGGCGTCCGGGTCGACGGCAACGACGTCCTCGCCTGCCTCGCCGTCACGAAGTGGGCGCTGGAGCGGGCCCGCCGGGGCGAGGGGCCGACCCTCGTCGAGGCGTTCACGTACCGCATGGGCGCCCACACCACCTCCGACGACCCGACCAAGTACCGGGCCGACGAGGAGCGCGAGGCGTGGGAGGCGAAGGACCCGATCCTGCGCCTGCGCAGGTACCTGGAGGCTTCAAACCACGCGGACGAGGGATTCTTCGCGGAACTCGATGCCGAGAGCGAGGCGTTGGGAAAGCGAGTGCGCGAAGTGGTCCGTGCCATGCCGGACCCGGACCGTTTCGCCATCTTCGAGAACGTGTACGCGGACGGGCACGCGCTCGTCGACGAGGAGCGGGCCCAGTTCGCCGCCTACCAGGCGTCGTTCGCCGATGAAGGGGAGGGCGAGTAGCGATGACCGTGGAAAAGATGGGGCTGGCCAAGGCGATCAACGAATCGCTGCGCACGGCCCTCGACTCGGACCCCAAGGTCCTGATCATGGGCGAGGACGTCGGCAAGCTCGGCGGCGTGTTCCGGGTGACGGACGGTCTGCAGAAGGACTTCGGCGAGGAGCGGGTCATCGACACCCCGCTCGCCGAGTCGGGCATCGTCGGCACGGCGATCGGGCTCGCGCTGCGCGGCTACCGCCCGGTCGTGGAGATCCAGTTCGACGGGTTCGTCTTCCCGGCGTACGACCAGATCGTCACGCAGCTCGCGAAGATGCACGCGCGAGCGCTCGGCAAGATCAAGATGCCCGTCGTCATCCGCATCCCGTACGGCGGCGGCATCGGCGCAGTCGAGCACCACTCCGAGTCCCCCGAGGCGCTCTTCGCGCACGTGGCGGGCCTGAAGGTGGTCTCCCCGTCGAACGCGGGTGACGCCTACTGGATGATGCAGCAGGCCATCCACAGCGACGACCCGGTGATCTTCTTCGAGCCGAAGCGGCGCTACTGGGACAAGGGCGAGGTGAACCGCGAGGCGATCCCCGGGCCGCTGCACAAGGCACGCGTGGTGCGCGAGGGCAGCGATCTGACGCTGGCCGCGTACGGGCCGATGGTGAAGGTCTGCCAGGAGGCCGCGGCGGCCGCCCAGGAGGAGGGCAAGTCCCTCGAAGTGGTGGACCTGCGGTCGATGTCCCCGATCGACTTCGACTCCCTCCAGGCATCGGTCGAGAAGACCCGCCACCTGGTCGTGGTGCACGAGGCCCCGGTGTTCCTGGGGACGGGCTCGGAGATCGCGGCCCGGATCACGGAGCGGTGCTTCTACCACCTGGAGGCGCCGGTGCTGCGGGTCGGCGGCTATCACGCGCCGTATCCGCCGGCACGGCTGGAGGACGAGTATCTGCCGGGCCTGGACCGGGTGCTCGACGCCGTCGACCGCTCGCTGGCGTACTGAGGAGAGGTTCGTGACGACGATGACTGAAACGGCCTCTGGGCTGCGTGAGTTCAAGATGCCCGACGTAGGTGAGGGGCTGACCGAGGCGGAGATCCTCAAGTGGTACGTCAAGCCCGGTGACACGGTGACCGACGGGCAGGTGGTGTGCGAGGTCGAGACCGCCAAGGCCGCCGTCGAGCTGCCGATCCCCTACGACGGGGTGGTGCACGAGCTGCGCTTCCCCGAGGGGACGACGGTGGACGTCGGCCAGGTGATCATCGCGGTGGACGTGGCGGGCGGAGCCGCTCCGGTTGCTCCGGCCGTCCCGCCCGAGGCGCAGGTTCCGGCTTCGGCGACGGCGGCTCCGGTGGCCCCATCGGCGGAGGCGGAGCCCGTGGCGCCTTCCGAGGAGTCCGGCGCCGCTCCGGAGGAGCCCGAGCCGCAAGGCCGCAAGCCGGTCCTCGTCGGGTACGGGGTCTCGGTGTCCTCCACGAAGCGCCGCCCCCGCAGGGGTGTTCCGGCCCAGCAGCCGGAGGCGGCCGCGGCGGTCCACAGCGAGCTGAACGGACACGCGGCTCCCGCGGCCCGTCCGCTGGCCAAGCCTCCGGTGCGCAAGCTGGCCAAGGACCTCGGGGTCGACCTCGCGGGGGTCACCCCCTCCGGCCCGGACGGGATCATCACCCGCGAGGACGTGCACGCGGCGGTGGCCCCGGCACCTTCGGCGGCGACGGCTCCCGTCGGCGCCGCGGCCCCGGCTCCGGCCGCGGCCCCGATCGCGGCTCCGCTCGTCTCGTACGACGGTGTGCGGGAGACCCGTGTGCCGGTCAAGGGTGTCCGCAAGGCGACCGCGGCCGCGATGGTCGGCTCGGCGTTCACCGCGCCGCATGTCACCGAGTTCGTCACGGTCGACGTGACGCGCACGATGAAGCTGGTCGAGGAGCTCAAGCGCGACAAGGACATGCAGGGGCTGCGGGTGAATCCGCTGCTGCTGGTCTGCAAGGCCCTGCTGGTCGCCATCAAGCGCCATCCGGACGTCAACGCCTCATGGGACGAGGCCGCCCAGGAGATCGTCCAGAAGCACTATGTGAACCTGGGCATCGCGGCGGCCACTCCCCGCGGCCTGATCGTCCCGAACATCAAGGACGCCCACGCCAAAACGCTGCCCCAGCTCGCCGAAGCGCTCGGGGAGCTGGTGGGTACCGCCCGCGAGGGCAGGACCTCGCCGGCGGCCATGCAGGGCGGCACGGTGACGATCACCAACGTCGGGGTGTTCGGCGTCGACACCGGTACGCCGATTCTCAACCCCGGCGAGTCCGCGATCCTCGCCGTCGGATCCATCAAGCTCCAGCCCTGGGTCCACAAGGGCAAGGTCAGGCCTCGCCAGGTCACGACGCTGGCGTTGTCCTTCGATCACCGGCTGGTCGACGGGGAGCTGGGCTCCAAGGTCCTCGCCGATGTGGCGGCGGTTCTGGAACAGCCCAAGCGGTTGATCACCTGGGGGTAGGTGAAGGCAAAAAGACTGCGCCGTTGCCCGCCGCCCCTGGAAAAGGGGCGCGGGCAACGGCGCAGTCTTTTTGCTGCTGCTCGTCTACTGGGCGAAGCCGTAGTTCATGAGCTTCTTCGCGTCCGACTCACGGGCCGCGATGGACGTCGAGGCGAGCACCGTGCCGACGACCGTCTTGCCGTTCCGGGTCGCGGCGAAGACCAGGCAGTACTTGGCCTCCGGGCCGGAGCCGGTCTTCACACCGATCGAACCGGTGTAGCTGCTGAGCAGACCGTTGGTGTTGGTCCACGCCGCCATCGTGCGGGTGCCGCCGGTCTTCGTCACGGTCTTCGCCGTGTACGTCTTCTTCTTCACGATCGCGCGGAAGTTGGCGCTCTTCATCGCGCTGCTGGTGATCTTCGTCAGGTCGCGCGGCGTGGAGTAGTTCGAGGTGCTGGTGGTGCCGATGCCGTCGAACGAGTCGAACTTCGTGTTCGTCAGGCCGAGATCCCTGGCCTGCTTGTTCATCTTGCCGATGAACGACTTCACCCGGGCGGCGCGCGTCGAGCCGGAGCCGAACTTGTCGGCGAGCGCGTACGCGGCGTCACAGCCGGACGGCAGCATGAGGCCGTACAGGAGCTGGCGGACGGTGACCTTGTCGCCGACGATCAGCCGGGCCGAGGAGGCGGTGTTGGCGACGATGTAGTCGCTGTACGCCTTCTGGATGGTGACCTTGGTGTCCAGGTTCAGGTTCGGCTGCGACAGCACGACCTTCGCGGTCATGATCTTCGTGGTGGAGCCGGTGGAGCGGCGCGTGTCCGCGGCCTTGGTGTAGAGGGACGCACCCGAGCCGCTGTTCATCACGAAGCCGCCCTTTGCGGCGACCGTGGGCTTCGTGACGGCCTGCGCGGGCGCCGTGCCGAGGGCTCCGGTCGCGAGCACGGCTCCGGTGGTGAAGACCACTGCGACAGCTCTGCGAACCCGTAGACCCTTTGTGCCGGTTGTCAAGTCAATTACCCCGATTACGTTGGAAGCACCGGAAGGTGCCAAATGCCCCAGGAGGGCGGCCACTTGCGCGTGGCGCCTTCCCTTGAGACACGTAACTAGCACAGAAAGATGTGCGGCCAGTGCACCAGGGTCGGTCTTTTTACCTCCCCCTGGTCCACATCATGGACCGTCCGCGACCATGCGTACATGTTGTATCTATGCTGTGCGCATGCCATCAGCCCAAGCGCCGTCCCCCACCGCGCCCGCGCCCGAGCGGCAGACCGCGAAGCAGCCTCCGGCCGCCGAGCGCGTCTACGCGCATGTGAAGCGGGGCGTGCTGGAACGCCGTTACGCAGGTGGGACGCTGCTCACCGAGGGAGAGCTGGCCGAGGCCGTCGGCGTCTCGCGGACGCCGGTGCGCGAGGCACTGCTCAAGCTGGAGGTCGAGGGCCTGATCCGGCTCTACCCGAAAAAGGGCGCTCTCGTGCTGCCCGTCTCCGCGCAGGAGATCGCGGACGTGGTGGAGACCCGGCAACTCGTCGAGGAACACGCCATCCGTAAGGCGGTACCGGCCTCGCCGGCGCTGATCGAGCGCCTCACCGAACTCCTGGCGAAGCAGCAGGAACAGGCCGCCGCCGGTGACCTGGCCGGAGCCGCCGTCACCGACCGCTGCTTCCACGCCGAGATCGTCCGCAGCGGGGGGAACGAGATCCTCTCCCGCCTCTACGACCAGTTGCGTGACCGGCAGTTGAGGATGGGCGTCGCCGTGATGCACGCCCACCCGGACCGGATCACCAAGACGCTCGCCGAACACCAGGAGATCCTCGACGCGCTGCGCTCCGGCGATGCCGAGGATGCGGTCGCCCTGGTCCACCGCCACGTCAGCTGGTTCTCCAACCTGGCGCGGGGGGACGTCCGATGAGCTCGTCCTCGTCGTCCTCATCGTCCTCGTCTTCGCTGTCACTGCCCGGCGACCCGCCGGGCGGCCGCAGAGCCGTCACGGTCTGGTCCGTCGGCGTCTCCGTCTACTTCGTCGCGGTCATCTTCCGTACGTCTCTGGGGGTGGCCGGCCTCGACGCCGCCGACCGTTTCCACGTCAACGCCTCCGCGCTCTCGACCTTCTCGATCCTCCAGCTCCTCGTCTACGCGGGCATGCAGATACCCGTCGGCCTGATGGTCGACCGGCTGGGCACCAAGAAGGTGCTGACCCTCGGCGTCGTCCTGTTCACGATCGGCCAGCTGGGTTTCGCGTTCTCACCGACGTACGGAACGGCGCTGGCCTCGCGCGCCCTGCTCGGGTGCGGTGACGCGATGACCTTCATCAGCGTGCTGCGCCTCGGCAGTCGCTGGTTCCCGGCCCGCCGCGGACCGATGGTCGCGCAGCTCGCGGGCCTGGTGGGCATGGCGGGCAACCTCGTCTCCACGCTCGTACTGGCCCGGCTGCTGCACGGAGTCGGCTGGACGGCCGCGTTCGCGGGCAGCTCGGTCGCCGGTGTCGTCGTCCTCGTCCTGATGCTGGTGTTCCTGAAGGACCACCCCGAGGGGCACGAGCCGGAGCCGTCGCCGCACCAGGGAGCCGCGTACGTGCGCCGTCAGATCGCGGCGTCCTGGCGGGAGCCCGGGACGCGGCTCGGGCTGTGGGTGCACTTCACGACCCAGTTCCCGGCGATGGTGTTCCTGCTGCTGTGGGGGCTGCCGTTCCTCGTCGAGGCCCAGGGCCTGTCCCGGGCGACGGCCGGAGAACTCCTCACACTCGTCGTGCTCTCCAACATGTTCATCGGCCTGGTGTACGGGCAGATCGTCGCCCGGCACCACGCGGCGCGGCTGCCGCTGGCGCTCGGCACGGTCCTGTCCACGGCCGTCGTGTGGGGTGCCACGCTCGCGTATCCCGCCGACCACGCGCCGATGTGGCTGCTGGTCGTGCTGTGCGCGGTCCTCGGTGCCTGTGGGCCCGCGTCGATGATCGGCTTCGACTTCGCACGTCCCGCGAATCCGCCCGAGCGGCAGGGGACTGCCTCCGGTATCACCAACATGGGTGGATTCGTCGCCTCCATGACGACGCTGTTCGCGGTCGGGGTGCTGCTGGACGCCACGGAGGGCAGTTATACCGTCGCGTTCTCCGCGGTGTTCGTTCTGCAGGCTCTCGGGCTCAGTCAGATACTGCGGTTGCGGAAGCAGGCGGTGCGGCGGGAGCGGGAGCGGTTGGTCGCCAGTCGGGTGGAGACGGTGCATGTGCCGGCGTGACCCCTCGGGCCTCCGCCCCCGAACCCCCGTACCGGCCTGAAAGACCCCGGTGCGGCGTGACCGTACTGCGGCGTCACGTGTTACCGCTGTTACCGCGTGACCGTGAAGTTCCTCAGGATCGCCGCTGTCAGTTCCGGGTCGCCCTCTGTCTTGAGCCGGTCCGACACCGCCTCCGGAGTCACCCGGCCGCAGGCCAGGCGGAAGTAGGTCTCCCAGTCGAGGGCGAGGGTGGCGGCCGGGCCGAGGGACGGGGTGCCGTCTATCGAACCCACCCTCTCGGCGTCGACGCGGACCGTGCGCAGAAACTCGACGGGGCCGTGGACGTCGAAGACGACCGCCGAGTTCGCCGGTGCGCCCGCGTCCTTGGCGACGACCTTGGGGAGCCTGCTGAGCAGTACATCGCGGGCGACGTACGCACCCGGAGAGTCGAGGTTGCCGGGCCGGCCGAGGGCGGTGCGCAGATCCTGCTCGTGCACCCAGAGGTCGAACGCCCGGTGGCGCATCGACTCCTCCAGGGTGACCTCGGTACCGAGCGGGCCGCGCACCAGCGCGTCGGGCCGGCGCGACTCGTTACGCAGCTGACGGTTGCGGCGGATGATCGTGTACTCCAGCTCGGAGGTCATCTCCGGAGCGGTGTGGTGACGGCGGACGTCGACCTGCATCTCCATGTACCGCTGGTGCTCGTTCGTCACGTGGTACAGGTCGCGGGGGAGCGTGTGGATCGGCCGGGGATCGCCCAGCATCTCGCAGTCGAGGCCGATCACATGGGAGACGAGGTCGCGCACCGACCAGCCCGGGCATGGCGTCCGCCGGTTCCATTCGCCCTCCACCAGCGGCGACACCAGGTCGGATATCGCGTCGATCGAATGGGTCCAGGCGTCGGCGTAGGACTGAAGGCTGGGAGGCAGACTCACGGAACGGGACCCCTCGGGCGGTTGGGCGCGGGCAGTGCACAGGCAGCGGGTGTCTTGGGACGCTAAGTTACGCTGCTGTGAGGCACCCCGGCAGTGCTTTCGTGTGACGATCGTAGGCCCGTATCAAAGGCTCGAATGCCAGGACGGTGGTAGTGTGCGCGCCTCTCTCCTCCAGATCGCCGTGGACGAGGGCGAATCGGTCGACGCACGCAGGCAGCGCGTCGCCTCGCTCGTACGGCAACAGACCGGGTCCGACCTGGTGGTCCTGCCCGAACTCTGGACGACCGGAGCCTTCGCCTTCGAGTCGTTCGGCGTCGAGGCCGAGCCGCTCAAGGGGCCCACCTACGAGGTGATGGCCAAGGCGGCGAGCGACGCGGGCGTATGGCTGCACGCGGGTTCGATTCCGGAACGGGCTCCTTCCGATCCCGAACGGGTCGCGTCTGATCCCGAACGGGTGGCGTCTGTCCCTGAACGGGGTGCGTCCGACGGGGCTCTCTACAACACCTCCCTCGTCTTCTCCCCCTCCGGCGACCTCGTCGCCACGTATCGCAAGATCCACCGCTTCGGCTTCGACAAGGGCGAGGCGGTGCTGATGGGTGCCGGCTCCGAGCTGGTCACCGTCCGCCTGCCGCAGACCACGCTCGGCCTGGCCACCTGCTACGACCTCCGCTTCCCCGAGCTCTTCCGCGGGCTCGTCGACGCCGGGGCCGAGACGCTCGTCGTCCCGGCGGGCTGGCCCGAGCGCCGCCGCTCGCACTGGACGCTCCTCGCGCGGGCGCGGGCCGTCGAGGACCAGTCGTATGTGCTCGCTTGTGGAACGGGCGGGACGCACGCGGGGGTTCCGCAGGCCGGTCACTCGATCGTGGTCGATCCCTGGGGGGAGGTCCTCGCGGAGGCGGGGGCCGGGGAGGAGGTCCTCACCGTGGAGTTCGACCCCGCGAGGGTCGGTACCACGCGGGAGCAGTTTCCGGCGCTGAAGGATCGACTGCTGGGGGTTGAGGCGCCTCGCTGATCACGTGGCGAGGGGGCCACGGGGTGCTTGGCGCTTCCCCGGCGGCCGGTCCGAAACGCCGCCGGTAGGCCGACGGGCTGAGCCCGGTCTCGCGCTACAGCCGCTCCCCGCAGGTTCGCACGGCGGTGAGCAGGGCTTGGAGGGCGGCGGGGGTGGGCGAGAGGAGCGTGCCCGGGGTGTCGCTCTCGCGGAGGTGGAGGGTGGTGGGGGCGGCGGCTATCTCCAGGCAGTCGGTGTCGTCGGCTCCTCCCGAGAACGACGACTTCTGCCAGTGGAGGGATTCGGGCACGGAGGGCCTTTCATAGTTCTTGAGCGATACGACGAACGAGGTTAAGAGAAGCATCCACCGCGAGGGCGGTGCTGTCCACGCGTTCGAGGAGGGCGCGGTAGCGGTTCAGCTGGGCGGCGGCGTCGATGAATTCGGCGCCGTGCGGGGTGTCCGTCTGCACGGTGTCCAGTTGGGGGATCGCGCCGCCGAGGTACTGCATAGGGAAGCCTGCGCCCGCGAAGCCATCTGCTGCGAACGGGACCACGCGAATCGTGATGTTCGGCCTCTCTGCTGACTTGAGGAGATGTTCGAGCTGTGCGCGGGCGACCTTGGGGCCGCCTACCCCCATGCGCAGCGCGGCCTCGTGGATGATCGCGTCATACGGCATCCCGGACTCCAGCACCTCGCGGCGCCGCATTCGGAACGCGACGCGGGCCTCGTGCTCACTCTCCGGGCGGTCCGGCTCGACGAAGACCGAGGCTGTGCGGACGTATTCCTCGATCTGAAGGATCCCCGGTACGTGCACGACCTGGAACGTGCGGATATACAACGCATGTTGTTCCAACTCGGCGAGGTCGAGGGCTCTGGGGCGGATGACGCCTCGGTACTCCTCCCACCAGCCCTTTCCACGATCGCTCGCCATCTCTACCAGCACGTCGATGAGTTGGGCGTCGCAACAGGCGTACAAGCCCGTGAGTGCGCGCAATCGGTCCTCGCTGATTCCGAACCTCCCGGCCTCAATGTGGCTGACCTGGGTCGGGCTGGTGTTCAGGAACTCGGCGGCATCCCGATTCGATACGCCGGCGGCCTCGCGCAGCTTCCGCAGTTCCGCGCCCAATCGCACCTGACGGATCGTGGGGTTGGGCCTCGGTGGCATGACGTCCTCCTCTGCTCCTTGACGAGTTTGCCGGACAGGTTGATACGTCGCAACTTGTCCGCTACCGTCGTAACGTACCTCACGGAGGGTGCCCAAGCGGTCACTCTTCCGCAACTTCTGCACGCCCACCCCTCGTTGGAAGCGCCACCCCGGCCCGTCGACACCGGGGCGCCGGACAGCAACGCGGCCGGGCTTGCGCGAATCCCCCTCACCCCACCGGAGTTGATGGCCCGTGCCCTCGTACGCCCTCGTCTGTCCGCCCCTCGACACCTCCCCCCACATCGCCCGCGACTTCGTCGCGACCGTCCTGAGCACCCTGCACCTGGACCCCGTCCTCGTCGACGACGCGATCCTCTGCACCTCCGAACTCGTCACCAACGCCTGCACGCACGCCAAAGGCGACGGCACCGTGCTGTGGCTGGCCGTGGAGGAGGGGCGGCTGCGGGTGATCGTGTGCGACGGAGACGACAATCCGCCGGTGATAAGGGAACTCACGGCGGACACGTGGGAGCAGGGCGGCGGCCGGGGGCTGTACCTGGTGGACGCGCTCACCGAGGGCCGCTGGGGGCACGCCCCGCACATCCCGGCGGGCAAGGCGGTCTGGTTCGACCTGCCGGTACGGCGAGGGGCGGCGGCGCCATGACCGAACGGCAGAAACTCGAAACGGCGGCCGTGATCCTCGGCCTCGCCCGCCCGATGCTCGACGGCGTCGGCGCACCCCCCACCGCCGACCAACTCCACTGGATCGCCGGCCGCCTGGCCGAGTCGCTCACGGAGGTCCTTGCTCTCGCCGCCGGCCGGACGATGGCGGGAGCCGTCCTGGGGCACGGCACATGACCTGGCCAGGGCCGCGGAAGGCCTGGCACGGCGGAGGGCCGGCCACCTACGGGGGAGGTGAGCAGTTGACGCGTACGTCGATCAGGCGCCGTAACCGTCGCTGTAGCCGTTGGGGTTGTGGTGCCGCTGGTCGTCGATCACCTGCGTGGTCTGCGGCGGCATCACGACCCGCCGCCGCCTGGCGATGCTGCTGAACGTGGCCACACCGATCAGCCCGACAATCATGAAGATGACGCCGACCAGGTCGAGGTTGACCCCCTGCATGTCCCAGTCGGTCGCGAACGTGAGGATCGCTCCTGCGGCGATCAGAATGATGCACCCGCCCAGGCCCATGAGTGTTGCCTCCTGTTGCACACGGTGTCGTGCCGGCCCGGAGACCGTACGGTTCCCGGGTGCGGTGCGAGTACCCGGGCCCGGCCCCTCCATGCGGGAGCGGACGACACGTCAGGCAAGCGGCACGAAAACCGATTCGCCTTACGCGGTCTGCCAGTTGGCTCGGAACAGGGTCTCTCCCCCGGGGCACACCTACCCCTCCAGGAACGCCACCAGTGAGTTCGCCAGCAGGAACGGGTCGTCCGCGCCGCACAGTTCGCGGGCGCTGTGCATCGACAGGATGGCCACGCCGATGTCGACCGTCCTGATGCCGTGGCGGGCCGCGGTGATGGGCCCGATGGTCGTGCCGCAGGGCATGGAGTTGTTGGAGACGAAGGTCTGGAAGGACACGCCGGCCTTCTCGCAGGCCGCGGCGAAGACCGCGCGGCCCGAACCGTCCGTGGCGTAGCGGTTGTTGACGTTCACCTTGAGGATCGGGCCCTGGCCCGCACGCGGGTGGTGCGTCGGGTCGTGCCGCTCCGCGTAGTTCGGGTGCACGGCGTGACCCGTGTCGGAGGAGAGACAGACCGCGCCCGCGAAGGCGCGGGCCCTGTCCTCGAACGACCCTCCGCGCGCGAAGACCGAACGCTCCAGCACGCTGCCGAGCAGCGGGCCGTCCGCTCCCGTGTCGGACTGCGAACCGTTCTCCTCGTGGTCGAACGCCACGAGGACCGGGATGTACGGCAGGGGCTCCTCGGCGGTCGCCACGGCCGTCAGCGCCGCCGTACCGGCGTGCACGGACAGCAGGTTGTCCATGCGGGGGCCCGCGACCAGATCCTTGTCCCGGCCCAGGTAGGCGGGCGGTTCGATGGAGTGGACCATCAGGTCCCAGCCGGTGGTCTCGCCCTCGGGGACCCCGGTCTCCTGCTCCAGGAAGCGGATCAGATCGCCGTCGCGTACGTCGTCACCCAGGCCCCAGACGGGCTGCAGGTGCCGCTGCTTGTCGAGCTTGAGACCCTCGGCGGTGACGGAACGGTCCAGGTGGATGGCGAGCTGCGGCACCCGCAGCAGTGCGCGGTCGACGTTCACGAGCCGTGTCGAGCCGTCCCGCAGCGACAGCCGGCCGGCCAGGCCCAGGTCCCGGTCCAGCCAGGAGTTGAGCAGCGGACCGCCGTAGACCTCGACGGATACCTGTCTCCAGCCGTGCCCGCCGCTGTCCGGGCGCGGCTTCACCCGCAGGTTGGGGGAGTCGGTGTGCGCCCCGATGATGCGGAAGGCGGTGTGCGGCTCGGCGTCCTCCGGCACGTACCAGGCCACGATCGCGCCTCCGCGCAGCACGTACTTCCCGCCGGTGGCCCCGTCCCACGCGTCGGTCTCCGCGACCTGTCGGAAGCCCGCCTTCTCCAGCCGCTCGGCGGCGTTCGCCACCGCGTGGTACGGGGACGGGCTCGCCGCCAGGAAGGACATGAGGTCGTCGGTGTGTCCGCGGTCGAAGCGGGGCGGTGTGCGCATGGGTTCACCTTAACGACGTACGAAGGCCCGCTCCCGGGGATGGGAACGGGCCTTCGTGAGGGGTGTGTACAGACGGTGGGACGGGTGGGGAGGTTCCCCCGCGAAGTCCCCCGCGAAGCCGGCGGATCCCGGGCCCGGACCCGGCCGCGCCCCGCTCCGGCAGGCCGGAACCGGGCCGAAACCGGGCCGGAACACCGGCTGGCCCACTGGCTGGAACTCGGCGAGAACGCTGCTGGAACGCGGCCTCTGGAACGCGGTCTCTAGAACGCGGCCTCGTCCAGGTCCATCAGGTCCAGCTCGACGGCCTCGGCGAGCTTGCGCGCGCCGGTGACGCCCGGCAGGACGTTGGCGGCGAAGAACTTGGCCGCCGCGATCTTGCCGGTGTAGAACGCGGTGTCCTTCGAGGAGGCCGTCTCCAGCTTCTCGGCGGCGACGGCCGCGCCCTTCAGGAGCAGGTAGCCGACGACGACGTCACCGGAGGCCATCAGCAGGCGGGTGGTGTTGAGCCCGACCTTGTAGATGTTCTTGACGTCCTGCTCGGTCGCCGCGAGGTCGGTGAGCATCAGGCCGACGATGGCCTCCAGCTCGACGGCCGCCTTGGCGAGGTGCTCACGGGCGCCGGACAGCTCCTCGCCGCCGGTGCCGAGCGCCAGGAACTTCTTGATGTCCTCGGCGAGCGAGTTCAGCGCCGCGCCCTGGTTGCGGACGATCTTCCGGAAGAAGAAGTCCTGGCCCTGGATCGCGGTCGTGCCCTCGTACAGCGTGTCGATCTTGGCGTCGCGAATGTACTGCTCGATCGGGTACTCCTGCAGGAAGCCGGAGCCGCCGAAGGTCTGCAGCGACTGGGCGAGCTGCTCGTAGCCCTTCTCGGAGCCGTAGCCCTTCACGATCGGCAGGAGCAGGTCGTTGAGGGCCTCAAGGGCGGGGGCGTCCGCGCCCTCGGCCTCCTTGACCTGGATCTCGTCCTGGATCGAGGCGGTGTACAGCACCAGGGCGCGCATGCCCTCCGCGTACGCCTTCTGCGTCATCAGCGCGCGGCGCACGTCCGGGTGGTGCGTGATGGTGACCTTGGGCGCGGTCTTGTCCATGAACTGCGCGAGGTCGGGGCCCTGGACGCGCTCCTTGGCGTACTCCAGCGCGTTCAGGTAACCCGTCGAGAGCGTGGAGATCGCCTTCGTGCCGACCATCATGCGGGCGAACTCGATGATGCGGAACATCTGGCGGATGCCGTCGTGCTTGTCGCCGATGAGCCAGCCCTTGGCGGGGTGACGGTCGCCGAACGTCATCTCGCAGGTGTTGGAGACCTTGAGGCCCATCTTGTGCTCGACGTTCGTGGCGTAGGCGCCGTTGCGCTCGCCCAGCTCGCCGGTCTCGAAGTCGAACTCGTACTTCGGTACGAGGAAGAGGGAGAGGCCCTTGGTGCCGGGTCCGGCGCCCTCGGGGCGGGCGAGCACGTAGTGGAGGATGTTCTCCGACATGTCGTGCTCACCGGAGGTGATGAACCGCTTCACGCCCTCGATGTGCCAGGAGCCGTCCTCCTGCTGGACCGCCTTGGTGCGGCCGGCGCCGACGTCCGAGCCTGCGTCCGGCTCGGTGAGCACCATGGTGGAGCCCCACTGCTTGTCGACGGCGATCTTCGCGATGTGCTTCTGGACCTCGTTGCCCTCCTCGAAGAGGATGCCGGCGAACGCGGGGCCCGAGCAGTACATCCAGACCGCCGGGTTCGCGCCGAGCACCAGCTCGGCGTACGCCCAGATCAGGGAGCGGGGTGCGGTGGTGCCGCCGATCTCCTCGGGCACGCCGAGTCGCCAGTACTCGGAGTCCATGAAGGCCTCGTAGGACTTCTTGAAGGACGCAGGGACGGGCGCCGTGTTGGTCTGCGGGTCGAAGACCGGCGGGTTGCGGTCGGCGTCCGTGAAGGACTCCGCCAGCTCGTTCTCCGAGAGGCGGGTCAGCTCTTCGAGGATGCTCTTGGCGGTCTCGGTGTCCATCTCCGCGAACGGGCCGGTGCCGTACAGCTTGTCGCGCCCGAGCACCTCGAAGAGGTTGAACTCGATGTCGCGGAGATTCGACTTGTAGTGGCCCATGGCGACGGCTCCGTTAAGGGATCGGGGAGGTGGTGAGTCCTCGTGCGAGTCCTCGCACCTGGTTCGAGTCTGCGAGTCTGGTGCGCATCTGGTTCACGTACCAACTAGTAGCTACGATGATGCTACCCGTCGGTAATAAGAAGCAACCCCTGATGGCCCAAGTGTGAGCAGGGTCTACATTCGGGCGCGACTCGTCAGGTACGCCACCTGTTCGAGGAAATCCGCCGCGGACGACCTTGGACCCCCGTGCCCTCGGTAGTCTTGCCCTCATGTACGGCTACGACCAGAACGTCGGACCGGGCCAGCAGCAGTACGCGCAGCCCCAGCCGCCGCCGCAGCAGCAGATGCCCGGTGGTGTCGGCGGGGTCGGCGGGTACGGCCAGCAGCCGCCGCTCTACCCCGAGCCGTCGCCACCGTCACTCGCGGACGCGGTGCGCGCCTTCACCACGGGGTCGCTGACCCCCGAGGACTTCCAGCAGGCCTTCGCGACGTCCAAGGTCTACTGCCCGCGCGGTGACAACCCCGGATTCCTGGCGCTGCACAACACCCAGCAGCCCGTGATCCCGATGTTCACCTCGCTCAAGGAGCTGCGCCGGTACGCCGGCAAGGAGTCCAAGTACTTCGTGATCACCGGCGCCGAGGTGATCGACCTGCTCCCCACCGGCTACGGCTTCGTCCTCGACATGGAGGGGGAGCACCGCATCGTCTTCGACGCGAAGGCGGTCGAGCAGATGGTGGACTTCGCGATGCGCCGGATGTACGGCTGACAGCCCTTGCCGCCCAGGCGGCCGAGAGGTCCGGCTCCACGAGCGACGCCCGGAGGGAATTCCCTCCGGGCGTTCTGTGTTCCGGGTGGCAGGAAGTTCTACATTCAACTAAACTCCGAGCACAAGGAGGTACCGACATGCCTGCAGTGACCGTCGAGAACCCGCTGACCCTGCCCCGTGTGGTGGCATCGGCAGAGGCCGTGGCCCGGCCCGTGCTCACCGTGACCACCGCACCGAGCGGCTTCGAGGGAGAGGGCTTCCCGGTCCGACGCGCGTTCGCCGGGATCAACTACCGCCACCTCGACCCGTTCATCATGATGGACCAGATGGGTGAGGTGGAGTACGCGCCTGGGGAGCCGAAAGGGACCCCGTGGCACCCGCACCGCGGCTTCGAGACCGTCACCTACATCATCGACGGCATCTTCGACCACCAGGACAGCCAGGGCGGCGGCGGCACCATCACCAACGGCGACACCCAGTGGATGACGGCGGGCTCGGGCCTGCTGCACATCGAGGCGCCGCCGGAGTCCCTGGTCATGTCTGGCGGTCTCTTCCACGGCCTGCAGCTGTGGGTGAACCTGCCGGCCAAGGACAAGATGATGGCGCCGCGCTACCAGGACATCCGTGGTGGTTCGGTCCAGCTGCTCTCCACCGCCGACGGCGGCGCGCTCCTGCGGGTCATCGCCGGTGAGCTGGACGGGCACGCGGGGCCCGGCATCACCCACACCCCGATCACCATGGTCCACGCGACCCTCGCGCCGGGTGCGGAGCTCACCCTTCCGTGGCGTGAGGACTTCAACGGCCTCGCGTACGTCCTCGCGGGCAAGGGCGCGGTCGGCGCGGAGCGCCGCCCGATCCACCTGGGCCAGACCGCCGTCTTCGGAGCAGGCTCCTCGCTGACGGTCCGCGCGGACGAGGAGCAGGACGCGAACACGCCGGACATGGAGGTCGTGCTGCTGGGCGGACAGCCGATCCGTGAGCCGATGGCGCACTACGGCCCGTTCGTGATGAACACCAAGGACGAGCTCCAGCAGGCGTTCGAGGACTTCCAGAAGGGGCGGCTGGGGAGCATCCCCGCCGTGCACGGGATGTCCGAGAGCGGGCTGTAGGCCCCGGCGAGCGGGCCGCAGACCCCGGCTGCGCCCAGGAACGCATGAGCGGGGCCGGGTCCCCGACCGCACCACGGTCGGGGACCCGGCCCCGCTTTTCCGCCTGCGCCGACCGACGGACGCCGAGGCCGTCCCGTCCAGTGGCCGGCCGGGTGACGGAGCCCGGCGGGGAGAAGCGTTTGGCGCGGCTGCTCAGAGCGCCCGACTGTTGCAGCCCATGTCCGCACCGAGGTGGTTGGACTGCGCACCCGGGTTGCCCTCGCCGTTGAGCGCGTTGCCCAGCAGTCCGTCGAGGGCGCCGAGGCTGCCGAGCACGTCGATGTTCATGTCGTGCGAGCGGCACTCGATGCCCTGCGTGACGCCGAAACCGTCGTGTCCCTGGTCGCCGCCGTCCGCGACGGCGGTGCCGGCGCCGAAGGAGCCGACACTGCCGAGGATGGCGCCCACGAGGACGGCCTTCTGAAGCTTGCGCATTTTTTCTCCGTTGGTCGAGCGGATGCGATCTGCAGCAGATCGAGTGGGGACGGTGGACAACTGAGGGGACGGCATCAGCCGAGTCGGGGGAGACCGAGCTGGCCCACGGGCGGCGCCGCGACCTGTCCGAGGCCGAGCGGGGACACCTGCGGTGTGCCGGCCGCCGAGATCAGCGGATTGATGATCGGGTTCACCTGCGGGTTCATCTGCGGGTTCACCTGCGGGGCGACGCGCGGCGCGGGCTCCGGGTTGAAGGCCTGGGGGACGGCGACCTGCGGGGCGACCTGCGGCATGACCTGCGGCGCCGTCTGCGGGGTGACCTGCGGCACGACCTGCGCCGGCGAGGAGGCCTGCGCGGAGCCCGTCGATGAGGCCCAGGCGGAAGCCTGACCGTTCTGCTGCGGAGCAGGTGCCTGGGGAGCGGGCTGCGGCATCGGCTGGGGATACGACTGCTGGGGATACGACGGCTGGGAGTACGACGGCGCACCGGAGGCCTGTGCGGTGCCCAGCGAACTGGTCGAGGCCGTGGCCTGCTGCTGCGGCGCGGGCGGCTGGTACTGAGGAGCTTGGTACTGCGGCGCGGGCGGCTGGTACTGAGGTGCTTGGTACTGCGGCGCGGGCGGCTGGTACTGGGGAGCTTGGTACTGCGGCGCGGGCGGCTGGTACTGAGGTGCTTGGTACTGCGGCGCGGGCGGCTGGTACTGAGGTGCTTGGTACTGGGGCGCCGGATACAGGGGAGCGGGCGCCGGAGCGGCACCGCCGTACCCGACGGGAGAGTCGGCATGGCTGACGCCGGCGCCGATGGCGGACAGACCGCCGGCCGCTGCTACGACGAGCGCGGCCTTGTGAAGCTTTCGCATGGAACCCTCGGCCCTTCAATACCTGTGCAGGGAAATCCGTTGTATTTCAGTGCAGTCTTGCGTGCGCCCAGTCTGAAGTTCGTACTGCGCCCTGACAGGGAAATCCTGGGCTGTCACGTGCGACTTCACGCCGGAGCAGACAGCGGATCCCGATGACTCTCTCTGTGAATTCATGATCGCTGCCTTCTCCCAGATGGCAACGACATTTCCTCCTGCCCGGTCACGGGATCGGAAATCTCGTCACCCATTTGCCATCGATCGGATTACCGGCTTTTTTCCCGTCCGACAGGGCCCCGCCGACCGGATATTCCAGGTCGGTGGCACCGCACTTCATCGGTCGGTGATTCAAACTCTCTGGCAAATGGGTGACCAGGCCCCGGCTCCCGTGACTGGTTCCGTACTCATCTCGTTCCCCACTGGGTCAGAGCGATGGTCGATCGAGGCCGCAACAAGGCAGCAGGAAAAGCAACAACTGCACTGGCTCATCAGCGTTTCGATACGTTCCATGCACAGGTCAATGAAGGGCCGAGGGTTCCATGCGCAAGCTTCAGCAGGTCGCGCTCGTCGTCGCCGCTGCTGGCGGTCTGTCCGCCACCGGCGCCGGTCCCGGTTTCGCCGTCACTCCGGCTGCATACAACGGTGCAGCTCCGCCCCCCGTTTCGCAGCAGGACGCCCAGGCCGCCTCGATGACCTCTTCGCAGGCCACCGCGCACAGCTACGGTTCGCCGGCTCCGCAGCAGGCTGCCCCGCAGCAGCCCGCTGACGTCAGCCCCCAGTTGAACCCCCAGTTGAATCCCCAGATCAACCCGCAGGTCTCCCCGCAGTCGGCCCCGTCGCAGGCCACCCCGGTGCACCAGAACAACCTCTTCCGTCCGTACCAGGAGTGCAGCCCGCAGTCCCTGCTCAACGCGAACCTCCCGGTCGCCCTGCTCGCCGCCTCCGAGACCCGGGGTATCGACTGCGGCCAGGTCAACAGCCAGGCCAACGCCGCCGCGACGGCCCACGCTTCCCACTAGGACCCCCAGCCGCCGGACAGCCTGAAGTCGACGTCCAGGCGGACCTTCGAGGGGGCGCTCCCGAGGGGCCCGCTCGGCCGCGTTGCGGCTTCAGGATGCTTCCGAAGAGAGGTCACAAAACACGGCGCGTCGCTCGATGTTTTGAGGGTATTTCGTACTAATCTGCCGTAACAGTACGAAGTTGGTCCATAAAGGGCCATATTCACCCCACTCCACCGGAGATGACATGCGCAAGCTTCGCAAGGCTGCCGTTCTGGTCGCTGCCCTCAGCAGCGTCGGCCTCCTGGGCGTCGGCACCGCCCACGCCAACGGAGGCCCCGAGGGCGGCCACGACAAGGGCGGCGACCGCTTCAACGTTCTGCAGAGCTCCAACTGCAAGTCGCACGACCTGAACCTCGACATCCTCGGCCAGGTCGGCCTGCTCAACGGCCTGCTGGGCAACGCCCTCAACGGCGAGGGCAACCCTGGTGCGCAGGACACTCACATCGGTTCGAGCATGGGTTGCAACAACAGCGCCTTCTAGGCGCGTGGCGGTCGCGTAGGCGGCCGTGAGCGGGAAACAGTCCCGGCACCGAGTCTCAGGCCCGGTGCCGGGACACTTTTGTGTCGACGGGGCCATTTGTTGACGCAGTGACTCGATCGCAGTGACTCGCTCGCAGTGATTCGCTCAAGGGGAACGGTATTTACCGGCCGTCGGCCAAGGTGGTGACGATTCCCCGAATTCGGCGCGCCTCGGGGTTTTCGGCGATATTTCTTATTAGCCTTCGTAATCGTAGGAAGTCGATCTGGCACAGATCGCATTCACCTCACTCCACCGGAGAACACATGCAGAAGCTTCGCAAGGCTGCCGTCCTGGTCGCTGCCCTCAGCAGCGTCGGCCTCCTGGGTGCCGGCGCCGCCCACGCCGACGGGGGTAAGGACGGCTGGGGTTCGCGCGGAGACGGCAAGAGTTTCAACATCATGCAGAGCAGCAACTGTAGGTCGCACGACTCCAACGTCGACATCCTCGGTCAGGTCGGCGTCCTCAACGGCCTGGGCGGCAACCTGCTGAACGGCGAGGGCAACTCGGGCGCCCAGCAGAACGCCATGGGCTCGACCATGGGCTGCAGCAACACCGTCGGCAAGTAAGGGCAGAACCGTCCTCGGTGCCCCGGCCACAGGCCGGGGCACCGAGTTTTCTATGTCGCCGGGAAGCCGGGAAGCCGGGAAGCCAGAAAGTCGAAATGCCGGACCGGGAGGGATCCTGGTCCGGCATTCGCCGATCGCGCCTCAGAACTTGAAATGAGGCCGCTTGAAGCTCTTGGGCAGCTCGGCCCTGTTTGAGCATTCCATAACGGGTCCGACCTTCATGGAACCCGGTTTCGGCGAGCCGTACTCGGGCGCCGCCAAGCGCGGCATGGAGGTCGACGTGCACTCCTGCGTCTGCTTGATGACGTACCTGCCGTTCTCGTCGCTGCGGATGACCTCGCTCTTGCGCATGCAGGTGGTCTCGCCCCGGGCGGAGGTCTTGCAATCGCGCGGGGCTTCCGCGGCGTACGCCGGCGCGGCACCGATGTAGATCACGGCGAGAGTTCCGAGCAGACCCGAGACGGTTGCGATCTTCTGCCGACTGAACATGTGCTGCGTTCCTTTGCGATCGAGGCCCGGGCGCCTGCGCCGTTGATCGGCGTGCGTCCGAGCCTTGGAGAACTTCGAACTACGGGACCCAGCGTCTGAGGCGTCCTCAGCTGCGTCCGGCGACGGCACTGAGGCAGCCCGGACGCGCACCCTGGTGGGTTCTGCCGCGCGTCCGGGCTGCCTTGCCGTTGAGGGCGTTGTCCAGCACACCGTTGAGCAGCCCGAGCCGATCCAGGACATGGACGTTCGGATCGTGTGACCTGCATGCGGTGCATACGGTGTTCTGACAGGTGTCGATGCGCCTGTTACGGCGGTTGAGGTGAAGTGCGGCGCGATGGTCCCCGAGGCGACCGAATGCAGGGCCGACCGGAGTGCGGACTGCGGCGTGACCACCTGCGAATCGGCCTATGAGGTCCACTGCGGCGTGGAGTGCGGAGCCACTCGCCCCGCCACCGCTGCGGCTACGACCGCGGTCTGCTGAAACGCGCGCATCGGGCCGGCGGCCCTTCCTTAGTGGCCGTGCGGCCCGTGGTCCTGCTCCGGCGTGTAGCTGACACCGTTCTCCGGCGCGAACCACGGAGCCTGCGGGCCGTCGGAGTGCGGCTGACCGTGCTGCGGGGCACCCCAGTTGGCCACGGCGTTGGCCTGCGAGGAAGCGATCGCGGTGACCCCACCATCGAAGCCGCCGTCGGCGAAGCTGACGCCGCCACCGAGGGCGGACAGCCCCGCGACCGCTGCGGCTACAACTGCGGCCCGCTGAAACTTGCGCATAGTTGGTCCCTTTCTTAGCTGGGCATGACGCCCTGGCTTGACTACTTAATGTGAGCATATACACGTGAATCATAGCCATTAGGGACATTTACCTTTCTATGCGCCGTGTCGGCCTATGGCGAAGCGCCCTCCCGTCCGCTCGTTCACGGACTTGAAGGGGGATGAGGGGCGCTGGTGATGGGGCCGGTCGTGGGTTCGCCGTTGTCGCTTGGGGAACGACGTTTCCCCGGGGGCGGGTCACGGGCGGTGACGGGAAGCCACTCGTTTGCCCGCCGACGCGCGCGCCTCGCGCTTGCGTGGACGCAGAAGCAGCGGATGGCCGGACCAGGTCACGCTGGTCCGGCCATCCGCTGCTCGAAAGATGAGGAAGTATCGGAAGGTTCCGCCCGGGGACTCAGCCCAGCAGGCCAGGCAGCTCCAGCCTGTTGTCCGTGTCGTCACTGGTGTCGGGTTCCGGCGCCGAGTTGGGGGCGCAGGTCACCTCGGGCCCGATCCGCGTTCTCCCGCTGTTCAGCAGGGGAATGACGGGCAGCTGCAAGGGCTGCGTCGGTACACAGCTCTGTGACTGGCGGACGATGAACCCTTCGCCCTCGGGCGTTTTGCCGACCACCCGCTGGACGCAGGTGATGGTGCCCTGCTTGTCGAGACCACAGGACGCCGGCGGGTCCGCGGCGTATGCCTGGGCGCCGCCGGTACAGGTCACGACGAGGCCGCCGAGAATCCCCGAGACGGCCGCGATCTTCTTCCTGCTGAACATGTGATGGGTTTCCTTTGTGAGGGTTGCCCGGGCGCCGCGAACCGGCCGAGCCGGGCCCTGGGGCTGTCGGAGAGGTGGGCGTCCAGCTCCGACCCATGTCCGGGATGTTCGGGGTTCGGTACCTCACTTGCGAAGTGAAGGACCGACCTGATGAAGACGCTGTTGCTGCGGTACACGCCCGAGTCGATCGATGTGGCCTGGGGCGCTCGCCGGGCCCTCGCTGCTTCCAGCGGGTTGAACGAACGGCTGTTTATCTGTGGTTGACCAGCCTGATGGCTACGGCAGACCGACCCGAAAGGCCGGCAACCGCTCATCGACGCACGGGATTTCAGAGCTGTCGCGAACGCACGCGCCTCAGAGGAGCGGCTTCCTGCTGCAGGCGGCCGCACGTGAACGGGCCCCTGCGGGGGTGACCCCGAGGGGCTCGCGGAAAGCGTCGTACGCGATTACGCCGCTGACCTCAGTCGGTGAAGGCGTTGTTGTACTGGCCGCAGCTGGTGTCGTAGGTCTCGGCGAGACCGAGCAGGGCGACCGGGAGGTCGTTCGCGGCCACCGTCTGCGGGCTGCACTCCTGGTACGGGCGGTAGAGGTCGTTCACCTCCGGCGTTTTGTCCTGGGCGTAGGCGGTACCGACGCCGGCTCCGGCGCCGATGGCGGACAGACCGCCAGCCGCCACTGCTGCGATCATGGCTGCCTGCTGAAACTTACGCATGGAACCCTCGGTCCTTGAGTGCCTGTACGTCGAGGCTGGTTGCCTACTGTGACGAAGTGAACACTAGCAGTAGTCAATCGGGGGATTCCACGCTGCGGATGTCCCGTGTCCGGGCGGGGACATGGGCGCGTATGGGGGTGTCGAGGGCCGGTCGAACACGCGGTGGCGACCGCCCCGCTCCGTAGCGGCGGCCCAACCTGGTCCGATGCGGGCCTACTTGGCGATGATTCCCTCCCTGCCCGGATGCGAGCCCCCGGGCACGAGGGGAGTGGTTGTTCGCCTGCGGCATCTCGTCGCAACTCGTCCACGCTACAGACTCGTTCACCCGGCCGCACCGAGCCGCACCGAGCCGCACCGGACACGGCGGGAGGACGCGACCGGCCGGCCGCCGTGCCCGCGCGCTCCACGAGGTGCGCCCCGAGTGCCCTAACTCCGGTCTCGACGGGGCCCGTTCGAAGTGCGGCTCCCGCTCCGTGCACGAGAGGCCGGCCCCTGGTCCGGGCTCGAAGGAACTCGGCGACCTCGGGTGCGCCCCACTCGTGGGCTGAAATGCCTGGACCGACTCAACCGGAGGCCAGGCGGCCCGATTGGCTCACATTCACCGATCACTCAATCCACTCAAAAGTGGGAAAACATCATGTTCCGGGTGCATCCGTCCGCAGTCGGAGCATTCCCTTGATCGGGTCCGCCCCGAACCGGGCTCCAACTGCGAACGGAGACGCCCGTGCGAATGACCGACATCCAGCGTTGTGAGGTCCGGCCCGGACGGCTCGTCGAGTGGGCGCTCAGTCCGGCGACCGTCACTGTGGCGGCGGGCCTTCCGGCGGACCCCCGGCCGCCGGCGTACGTCCAGGAGTCGCACATCAGGACGGCCCGATCCGTGCGGGAGGACGGCCTGTTCGTGCCGACCTGGCTCGCTGCGGCATTCGACATCCCGGGCAGGGTCGATCTCGACGCACTGCAGGACGCGTTGCGCAACTGGACGCTCCGGCACGAGACGCTGCGCAGCGGCTTCCGCTGGGACGGAGACGAGATGCGCCGGTTCACGCTCGACACCGAGGCCGTGTCACTCCATCGCGAGGTGGTCGGTGACTTCCCCGACGCGGCAGAACTCGTCGAGCATCTGCAGGACCGCTTCGACGCCACCGCGAACGCGCTGTGCTGGCCCAACTTCCTCTACACGGCGGTTGTCAGGGACGACGGCGCCAGCGTGTACATGGCCTTCGACCACAGCAACGTCGACGCCTACTCCCTGCAGCGCCTCCCCGCGGAGATCCACGAGCTCTACACGGCAGCCGCCGAGGGCCGCCCCGTGGAGAAGTCGCAGGTCGGCAGTTACGTCGACTTCTGCGAGATCGAGCGGGCGGACGCGGACCGGATCGACGACACCCACGAGATCGTCGACCGCTGGCGGGAGTTCATCCGGCGATGCAACGGGAAGCTGCCCAACTTCCCCGTCGACCTCGGTCTGGAGCCCGGCGGCGTCCTGCCCACCCAGGAGTTCATGCGCGAGATGCTCGTCGACGCGGACACCGCCGCGGCGTTCGAATCGTACTGCCGGCCTTTCGGTGGCAGCCTCGTCGGCATCCTGGCCGCCACCAGCCTCATCGTCCACGAGATCGGCGGACAGCCCGTCTACCGTGCCGTCGTGCCGTTCCACACCCGGGTGAAGTCGAAGTGGCGCGACTCCGTGGGCTGGTACGTCGGCGGCGCGCCGATCGAGGTCCCCATGGACCCGGCACCCGATTTCCTCGGCGCCCTGAAAGCCGTGCGCGCCGAGTTGCACGCCAACAGGTCGCTGGCACGCATGCCGCTGGCCCGAGTGCTGCGCCTGCTGGGCTCGGACTTCCGCCCGACCTCGCCCGACCTGTACTCGATCGTCTCGTACGTCGATGCGCGGGGCATCCCCGGCTCGGAGCGCTGGGACGAGCTGGCGGCCTACGGACTCGTCAGAGTGTCCTACGGCGACCAGGTGTGCGTCTGGGTCAACCGACTCCACGAAGGTCTGTGGTTCGCCTGCCGTTACCCCGACACCGACGCCGCGTACAAGAACATGCGGCTGTACGTCGAGCGGTTGCGGGGCGTCATCCTCACCGTGGCCTGCGAGCAACGTGCCTACGAACTCGCACGACACGATCTCGCCGGGTGAACGGTCCACGACACCCACTCGTCGGCCACCGCCGACACGAGAGGGCCCTTCCCGCATGGCCCCCGACCTCGCCGTCGAGAGCCGTGCGGGGGCACACCCCTCGCCACTGTCGTGCACCTCGACACGCGGGACGGCGGCGTCCGGCGTGCTCGCGGCACCGGGGGCCTTACGCGTCCCCGGACATCTCGGCCGCTCCCGAAACCCCGGACGCCTCGGCCACTTCCGGAGCCCGGGGCAGTTCGGCGACTCCGGAGATCTCATAGGTCTCGGAGATCGCGGGTAACGCGGCGACCACGGAACCCGCGGACTCCCCCTCCGCGCCGGGCTCCACCTCGTAGAGCTCGAACCAGATGCTCTTGCCCTCGCCCTGAGGGGCCACCCCCCACGCGTCGGCGAGCAGCTCCGTCAGGAGCAGGCCCCGCCCGGAGGACGCCAGTTCGCCGGGGTGCCGTTTGTGGGGCAGGTCGTCGCTGCCGTCCGTCACCTGGATCCGTATCCGGCGGGCGCCCGCCGGGCCCGTTATCTCCGCGACGAGCAGCGCGTCCGCGTCCGTGTGGACGAGTACGTTCGTGACCATCTCGGAGACCAGCAGGACCGCCGAGTCGACCTGGTCGGCGGAGGCCCAGTCGTGCAGGAACTCCCGCAGTTGCTGCCGTGCCACCGCGACCTTCTGCGGCAAGGCCTGCGCGACGGTCAGCATGGTGCGCCGAGCGGCGGGCCGGGGGGTGGCCGAGGTGTCGGGATCGCAGCCGCCCTCCCCCACCCGGCACAGCAGCAGCACCGCTATGTCGTCCTCGCGGCGGTCCACGAGCGGCCCGGTCGTGTGGTGCGAGGAGGGCCCGTGCACAGCCTGGACCAGCGCGTCGGCGAGCACTTCCATGTCGCCCTCGTGGTTCTCCAGGATCTTGCGGATCCGGCGCCAGCCGGTGTCCAGGTCGTGCCCGCCGGTCTCGATCAGCCCGTCCGTGCAGATCAGCATCGTCTCGCCGCGCTCCAGCACGAGCCGCGTCGTCGGATAGTCGGCGTCCGGGTCGATGCCCAGCGGCAGCCCGCCCGCGGTGGGCCGCATCAGTACGGTCCCGTCCGCCATGCGGATCGCGGGGTCCGGATGCCCGGCCCTGGCTATCTCCAGCACTCCGCTCTCCGGGTCCACCTCCACGTACAGGCAGGTCGCGAAGCGCAGGTCCGCGATCTCGTCGTCGGACGTGATCCCGTACAGGAAGCGTGAGGCGCGCGAGAGGACCGCGTCCGGGCGGTGTCCCTCCGAGGCGTACGCCCGCAGGGCTATCCGGAGCTGGCCCATCAGTCCCGCGGCGCGTACGTCGTGGCCCTGGACGTCGCCGATGACCAGCGCGAAGCGGCTGCCCCCGGGGCTCGTTCGCGAGGTGCCGCCGGGCAGCGGGATCATGTCGTACCAGTCGCCGCCCACCTGGAGGCCGCCGCCAGTGGGTACGTACCGGGCCGCGACGCTCATCCCGGGGATCTTCGGGCCCAGGGTGGGCAGCATCGAGCGCTGGAGGCCGTCCGTGAGCTCCCGCTCGGACTCGGTGACCCCGGCCCGCGAGAGGGCTTGGGCCAGCATCCGTGCCACCGTCGTCAGCACGGACCGTTCGTCGGGCGTGAAGGTGACCGGATACGTGAAGGCCGCCATCCACGCGCCCATCGTGCGGCCCGCCACCGTGAGTGGCAGAAACGCCCAGGACTGGCGGCCGAAGCCCTGCGCGAGCGGCCAGGAGGCCGGATAGCGGCTGCGGTAGTGGTCAGGGGAGGAGAGATAGACGGCACGGCCGGTGCGGACGACCTCCGCGGCCGGATAGTCCGTGTCCAGCGGCATCTGGGAGAACGGGTCCTCGTCCCCCAACTGCTGTCCGTGGTGGCCGATGACGGTGAGCCGGTCGGCCTCCGCGCCGAAGACCGCGAGCCCGTCCGGCGAGAACCCGGGCATCGACAGGCCGGCCGCGACCCGCAGCACCTCCTCCGTGGACTGTGCCTCGGCCAGCGCACGCCCCGCGTCCAGCAGGAACGCCTCGCGTGAGCGCCGCCAGTCACCCGTGACCGGGGTACGCGCGGCGGCACCCGGCGGCGGCTCGGTGACCTCCTGCAGGGTGCCGATCAACTGGTACGTCCCGGTGCCCGGGTCGACCGACGGTTTGGAGCGGCTGCGTACGGTACGGATCACGTGGCCCTGGTCGTCCATGACCCGCAGCCGCAGCTCGGCGAGTGTTCTCTCGGCGGCGGCGAGCTGGATGACCCCGTTGACCTCGTTCCAGTCGACGGGGTGGAAACGGGCTCGTACGCCTGCCTCCGTGAGCACGGTCGGTTCCGCGGGCAGGCCGATGAGCCGGGAGGCTTCGGCGTCGAAAGAGACCTTCCCGGCGGCGTTGTCCCACCTCCACAGGCCGGTGGCAAGGGCGGCGAGGATGTCCCCCACAGAGGGAAGGGCATCACCTATGCGCATTGACCCACTGTATGGACAGGTGAACGAGGGGTGCCACCGAGGCAGGTGAGACGGGGGTGGGCACCGGCCCTGGGGGCGTTCGGGAAACCGTCGCGGCAGCTATTGCGGACGGCGATCATGGGGTGGCCGGTACCCTTGCCTGTGTTTCACGTGAAACATGTCCCCGATTGCGAAGACTGGATGAACGACGATGCATCGGTACAGGTCCCACACCTGCGGCGAGCTCCGCGCCTCTGACGTCGGCAGCGACGTCCGGCTGAGCGGCTGGCTGCACAATCGCCGAGACCTGGGCGGCATCCTCTTCATCGATCTGCGCGATCACTACGGCATCACGCAGCTCGTTGCCCGCCCCGGCACCCCCGCGTACGAGGCCCTCGACAAGGTCTCCAAGGAATCCACCGTCCGTGTCGACGGCAAGGTCGTCTCCCGCGGCGCGGACAACGTGAACTCGGAGCTGCCGACCGGCGAGATCGAGGTCGAGGTGGGCGAGGTCGAGCTGCTCGGCGCCGCGGCCCCGCTGCCCTTCACGATCAACACCGAGGACGGCGTGAACGAGGAGCGGCGCCTGGAGTACCGCTTCCTCGACCTGCGCCGTGAGCGCATGCACCGCAACATCCTGCTGCGCACGTCGGTCATCTCCGCCATCCGGCACAAGATGACGACGCTGGGCTTCAACGAGATGGCGACGCCGATCCTCAGCGCCACCTCCCCCGAGGGCGCGCGCGACTTCGTCGTCCCGTCCCGCCTCAACCCGGGCCGCTTCTACGCCCTGCCGCAGGCTCCGCAGCAGTTCAAGCAGCTGCTGATGATCTCGGGCTTCGACCGGTACTTCCAGATCGCGCCCTGTTTCCGCGACGAGGACGCCCGCGCGGACCGCTCGCCGGGCGAGTTCTACCAGCTCGACGTGGAGATGTCCTTCGTCGAGCAGGAGGACGTCTTCCAGCCGATCGAGAAGCTCATGACCGAGCTGTTCGAGGAGTTCGGCAACGGCCGGCACGTCACCTCACCGTTCCCGCGGATCCCGTTCCGTGAGGCGATGCTGAAGTACGGCTCCGACAAGCCGGACCTGCGGGCCCAGCTGGAGCTCACCGACATCACCGACATCTTCGAGGGTTCGGAGTTCAAAGCATTCGCGGGCAGGCACGTACGGGCCCTGGCGGTGCCGGACGTGGCCGCGCAGTCCCGGAAGTTCTTCGACCAGCTCGGTGACTACGCGGTCTCGCAGGGCGCGAAGGGCCTCGCCTGGGTGCGGGTGGCCGAGGACGGCTCGCTGACCGGCCCGATCGCCAAGTTCCTGACCGAGGAGAACGTCGCCGAGCTGACGAAGCGCCTGTCGCTGGCGGCCGGCCACGCGGTGTTCTTCGGCGCGGGCGAGTTCGACGAGGTCTCCAAGATCATGGGCGCGGTACGCGTCGAGACCGCCAAGCGCGCCGGGCACTTCGAAGAGGGCGTCTTCCGCTTCTGCTGGATCGTCGACTTCCCGATGTACGAGAAGGACGAGGAGAGCGGCAAGATCGACTTCTCGCACAACCCGTTCTCGATGCCGCAGGGTGGTCTGGAGGCCCTGGAGACCCAGGACCCGCTGGACATCCTGGGCTGGCAGTACGACATCGTCTGCAACGGTGTCGAGCTGTCCTCCGGTGCCATCCGGAACCATGAGCCGGAGATCATGCTCAAGGCCTTCGAGATCGCGGGCTACGACCGGGACACGGTCGAGGAGCAGTTCGCGGGCATGCTCCGCGCGTTCCGCTTCGGCGCCCCTCCGCACGGCGGCATCGCCCCCGGTGTCGACCGCATCGTCATGCTCCTCGCCGACGAGCCGAACATCCGGGAGACCATCGCGTTCCCGCTGAACGGCAACGCGCAGGACCTGATGATGGGTGCGCCGACGGAGCTGGACGAGACGCGGCTGCGTGAGCTGCACCTGTCGGTGCGTAAGCCGGTGAACCCGGCGAAGTAGCTCCCGCGACGGGACGGTCGGGTCCCGCGACGGGACAGTAGTCGGGTCCCGCGACGGGACAGTCGGGCTGAACGCCTGTGGGGCGGTGTCACCTTCGGACAAGGTGACACCGCCCCACAGCCGTTCAGGGAAGATCCTCGCGGTCGTCCCCCGCCGGGAAGGCCTCGCGGTCCGGGAGCATGAATCGGCGATGACGAGGAGTGAATCCCCGAGTACCCCCATCTGGGTGATAGCGGTTTTTCCCAGGACGTAGAGATTCGGACAGTACGCGTTCGTCGTAACCGTGAGTCACCTGCGTGCGATGCGGCTCCTCCCTGGTCGGCGTCCCCGTGCGAGGCCTGTCCCGGCCGTGAACGCGCCCCCTTCGCACGCTCCTCGACGCTCCGGCGGGTGACATCACTTACCGGCCATACACCTCGTTGACCGCGAAGCGCCCCTCCCCGCACGCTCCTCCAGCACGCGGTCTCCCTGTTCCCGGGGCGACTTCGGATGGGCCCCAGGTTGCCCGGGGCCGGGCGAGAGGAAGACCAGTCGATGTCCCGTAGCGCGGAGAACCTGCACAAGCCGGTCCGCAAGTCGCTGACCGAGCGCACCCAGGACGAACTCGAGATCGCAGGGTTCGACGAGGTCGACACCCCGGCGGCGGACATCGTCAGCCTCGGCGGCGCCGGCTGCACCAAGATGCTCGGCAAGACCTACGCCTGACCGCTCTCCCGGGGTTCCGGCGTCAGGACGCCGGGGCCCCCGGGACCCGTCGTGCCGGACCCCGGAGAGCCCGCCGATGCAGCGCATCACCTCGGAACCGCCCTACTTGGACCAGACAGATCATGTGTACGTGCCGCTCGCCGGACCGGCGGACGGGGCCGCTCAGTGACGTCTCCGGCCGCTCGGCCCTCTCGCGACCCGGCGCAGGACACCGGCGGGGCTCTCGTCCGACGTGTCCGCCGCGGCTATCTGTTGGTGTCCGGCCTCGACTACTTCGCCGACATGCTCCTCACCGTGACGTCGATCCTGCTGCTGCAGTCGCTGGGCATGGGCTCGGGGTCGGTGTTCGCCCTGATCGCCGCGGTGTGGATCGTCGAAGGGGTCTGCGAGATCCCCACCGGCGTCCTGGCCGACCTGCTCGGCCGACGCGTCTCGGTCGCGCTCAGCTTCGTCCTGAGGGCGGTCGGCTACAGTGCCCTGTTCTTCAGCGGCGATGTGTACGTCGCTGCCGCCGGAGTGCTCCTCGCCGCGCTGGGCGGCACCTTCGCGTCCGGCGCCCTGGAGGCCTGGGCCGTGGACGAGACCGGGGGCACGGACCCGCGCGGCCTGGACCGGCTCTTCGCCGAGGGCAAGATCGCCGAGAACGCCGGCCTCGTCCTGGGCACGCTGACCGGCGCTGCACTGGGCACGCTGGACCTGGCGCTGCCCCAGATCGTCGCGGGCGTCTCCTGCACACTGGCGGCCGTACTGTCCCTGCGGTTCCTGACCGGGCGACCGCGTCCGGACCGTCCCCGGCGAGCGTTCGCCCCACGACTGGGGGAATCGTTCGGCGAGGTCATGACCGGGGCCCGGCTCACCCTGCGGGGCGACAAGGTGCTGATCGCCCTGATCGTCGCCACCGCCTTGCTGTGGCTGTTCCGGGGCATCTCCGGCGTCCGGTGGACGGTCGTGTACGAGGGACTCGGCAGCGTCGCCCTGGCCTGGCCGCTCGCCGCCGCCGGTTTCGGCGTCGCGGGCCTGTGGGTGGCCTCCCTGGCGGTGCGCCCGGCCGGGCTGCGCGACGGCGCCACCGCCGAGTACAACTGGCGCCGGCTGCTGCCGCTCGCCCACCGGGTGCGCGTGCTGTGGCGCCTCCTCAGAGCCTGTGCCCGGCCGGGGAGGTGACACAGGCTCCGAGGAGGCGCCGGCACCCGCCGATCAGTTCGCGTCACGTTTCTGACGCGAACGGCAATCCACAGTCCGCACCCACGTTGTTGACAGCCTTCTTGTCTAGCTTCCTCGTTCATGACGGGAAACCAGTCGGCCCAAGGGCCGAAACACAAGCGGAACGTGACGCGTCGCAAGGTCGTAGTGGCAGGTGGCGCCGCGGTTGCCGCGGTGGGCGTGGGCGGCACGATCGCCGCGACCGCGAACGCCGGCCAGACGACGAAGGGCACGTCGCCGACCGCCACCTCGACCTCGACCTCCTCGGAGGCCTGCTACAAGCTCACCACGGAGACCACCGAGGGGCCGTACTACATCGATGCCGACAAGCTCCGGCAGGACATCACCGAGGACAAAGAGGGCATCCCCCTGACCCTCCGTCTCAAGGTGATCGACAACGACACCTGCAAGCCCATCAAGAACGCCGCTGTCGACATCTGGCAGTGCGACGCGCTGGGTCTCTACTCCGGCTACGAGGAGGCCTCCAGCGGCGGTGGCGGTACGCCGCCCACCGAGGCGCCGACCGGCACACCGACCGGTCCCCCGCCCGGGGGCGGCGGTCCCGGCGGCCACCAGGAGCCCACCGACGACAAGCGCTACCTGCGCGGCACGTGGAAGACGGACAAGCAGGGCTTCGTCACCTTCAAGACGGTCTTCCCAGGCTGGTACCAGGGTCGTTGCGTCCACGTCCACACCAAGGTGCACGTCGGCGGCACCTGGACGGACGCCGGTTACGAGGGTGGCAACACCTGCCACACCGGCCAGTTCTTCTTCGACGAGGAGTCGGTGCTCGCCTCGGCGGAGGTCGAGCCGTACTCCACGTCGACGACCGAGCGCACGACGCTCACCGAGGACCACATCTACGACCAGTCCGGCACGACCGGCGGTCTGCTCAAGCTCAAGTACAAGGAGAACAGCATCGCGAAGGGTGTCCTCGGCACCATCACGATGGGCGTGGACCCGGACGTGACCCACGAGGGCACGGACGACGCGGTACGGCCGGGGGCTTCGGAAACGGCCTCGGCAACGCCTTCGGCGAGCTGAACCGTATGACCGCCGACTGAGTCGGCCGCGCGGGAACGGGCCCGGAATGATGGTGATTCCGGGCCCGTTCGCCGTGCGCTATGCCGGGCTGACGAAGGAGCGTGCTCAGATGTCGTACGAGCCGTCCCAGGGTGGGGCGAAGCCCAGGCGCTCCGGGTAGAGCTCGGCCCACGGTTCACCCTCGTCCTCACCGGTCAACAGGCCGAACAGCACGCCGTCGCGGGTGAGGCGGAAGGGCTGGACTGCGATGTCCGTGTAGCGGCGGCGCGGGAGGCTGCGGAGGAGTTTCGCGAGATGGGCCTGGGCCTGGGCGAGGACCGAGCCCGGCCCCTGCGGGTCGCGCTGCTGCTCGGTCCAGGTGCCGGCGCACCAGATCTCCGAGTCGCGGTGACGGCCCTCTGTATCGAAGGTGTGGAGCACCGTGAAGAGGCGTTTGTGCTCTTCCCAGCCGTCGCCAGGGCGGAAATCCTCGGGGAAGGCGTAGGTGACCGACCCCAGGAATTGCCCCTCCGCGTAGTGACCGATGGCGTCGGTGCGGTGGTGTGGCTTGTACGCGATCCGGATGACCTGGGGGACTGCCATGACGAAACCATACGGAGGGATTGTGCACATGCCAGGAGCGGGGTCCCGTAACCGGAGCACGGGTTTTCGGTCGGCATCATCCGGATCGGGTCGTAAGCACCGGACGAGGCGGTTCTGCGGCCCTGGATTCGGGGCACGGCTCGCTGGGTCCCTCGGCCTGCCAGGCGTCGGGGGCCGTCACCTTCACCGTCACCTTCACCTTCGGCGTCGACGCGGTGCCGGTCGTCGGGGACGCGACGAGGTGGGCGTCGGTGATCGTGCACGTCAGTTGGGCGAGGGCTGTTCTGTTCAGGGGCTCGGTGCCCGGGGGCAGTTCGACCGACACGCTCGTGCCGTTCGTGCGGACTGTCGGCGGGGCCTGCAGCGACGGAAGTTCCGTGGTCAGCCCTCTTTGGTCGACACCGGTGTCCGGCCCCCGGAACAGCGTCTCCACGGCCGTTCTGGTGTCGGGCGGGTCGAGGAGCTGGTAGCGGACGCCGATCAGGCTGCCTTCCCTGACGAAGTAGATGGTCTGGGCCGGCTGGATGCCTTCGGCCCCCTCCCCGGCCTCCACGACGCCGGTCGGGGGGATACCGGTCGAGGAGAGGCCGCAGGAGGAGAGCAGGATGGCCGCGGTGGTCGCGCCGGCCGCAGCGATCAGCCCGAGCCCGGGTCGCAACGACCGATGTCCGAGCCCCGTGCTCGTGCCCGCGTTGGGGTCCACGTTCGTGCCCCTGCTCGTGCTCATGCCCCTGCTCATGCCTCCTCCCATCGGAAGCTCGCGATGCCCTCGTCCGGCGGGCCCTCCGGGTCCTGCTCCGGATCCTGCTCCTGCCCCAGTGGTATCTCCACCGTGAACACCGCCCCGGTGCCCCCGGCGTCCCCCGTGCCCTCCGCCCGGTTCGCGGCCCGGACAGTGCCCCCGTGCAGGCGGACGTTCTCCGCCGCTATCGAGAGGCCGAGGCCGCTGCCTTCCGATCGGGGCCGGGCCGAGTCCGATTTGTAGAAGCGGTCGAACACGTGGGGCAGGACGTCCGCGGGGATGCCGGGCCCGCTGTCCAGAACCTCGATGACCGCCACCCGGTGCCGGTCCCGGTGCCGGTGCCCGTCGTCGGACCGCGGCAACTCCTGTGCGTACAAACGGAGTTCCACGGGGCGTGCACCATGCTGGAGTGCGTTGCCGATCAGGTTCGCGACGATCACGTCGAGGCGGCGCGGGTCGACCCGGCCGCGCAGTTCGCCGGGCGCGGGGAGCCGGGTGCTGTCCACCGTGTCCAGCCAGGCGCGGGCGGCGAGGGTGCGGTGAAGGCACTCCGCGAGGTCGAGATCGTCGAGTTGCAGGCCCGCCGCGCCCGCGTCGAAGCGGGAGATCTCCATCAGGTCGTCCACCAGGCGGGTCAGTTTCACGGTCTCCGAGCTGATGAGCCGTACGGCTGTGGCGGTGTCCCCGTCGAGCTGGGCCGCCTCCTCGTCGAGGACGTCGGTGACGGCCGACATCGCGGCCAGCGGGGTACGCAGCTCGTGCGACACGTCCGCGACGAACCGGCGGGCGCGGGCCCCCATGCGGCGCAGCTCGGCCACGGACTCCTCCAGTGCGGCGGCGGTCTCGTTGAAGGTGTGTGACAGGTCGGCGAGTTCGTCGGAGCCGTTGACGGCGAGCCGGGTGTCCAGGTGGCCCTCGGCGATGCTTCGGGTGGCGCGGCGCAACTCGCGTACCGGACGCAGCACACCGCGGGCGGCCAGCAGGGCGAGCAGGACGGCGAGGCCGAGGGCGGGCACGACGGCGCGCCCGATGGCGGTGACCAGCGCGTCGACGTAACCCTGCTCGCCGGTCTGCGGCACCGTCAGGAAGACCGCGACCCCGGACGCCGGGCGCTCAGCGGGCGAGCCGAAGGCGACCGGCATGCCGACGACGAGCGAGGAGCGGCCGCCCGTCGTGACGCGCTGGAAGACGGCGGCCCGGCGGGATCCCACGGCCGACCGCATGGCGGGCGTCAGCTCGGTGAAGCTGTCCAGTGGGGTGGAGCCGGCGCGCAGATCGCCGTAGGTGGCCAGTACGCGCCAGCGCTGCGTCGGTTCGGCACGGGCCACCTGCTCGGCGACCCACTCCAGGTCCTGCTGGGTCGGCGGGTAACTGATGCCCGGCGCAAGGGAGTTGACGTGCTCGCGCAGGCGTTTGATCACGTTGTCCTGGCTCTGCTGGAGCACCCCGATGCGGGCCTCCCGGAAGGTCAGGGCGCCAGTGGTCAGGGCGGCGACGGCGGCGACGAGCACGAAGGCCACGAGCAGCCGGCCGCGCAGGCCGTTCAAAGGCGTCCTCACCGGTTCACCCGTTCACCCGTTCACCGGGACTGGAACCGATAGCCGAAGCCGCGCACGGTCTGGATGTAACGCGGTTGCCCCGCGGGCTCGCCCATCTTGGTGCGCAGCCGTTTGACGCACGCGTCCACCAGCCGTGAGTCGCCGTGGTAGCTGTGTTCCCACACCGCCTCCAGCAACTGTTGGCGGGAGAACACCTGGCCGGGCGAGGCGGAGAGCGTGAGCAGCAGCCGCAGTTCGGAAGGTGCGAGGGAGATCGGAACCCCCTGCCGTGTGATGGTCAACCCGGCTCGGTCGATGGTCAGTTCGCCGTCGTCGCCATGGGTCTCTATCTTCGGTATGCCGCCGTCGGGGTTCGGCGTGCCGCCGACCCGGCGCAGGACCGCGCGGATACGGGCTTCGAGCACGCGTGCCTGCACCGGCTTCACGACGTAGTCGTCAGCTCCGGCTTCGAGCCCCACCACGATGTCCGTGTCGTCGCCCCGGGCGGTCGCCATGATGATCGGCACCTGGTCCTCGGTACGGATCCGGCGGCACACCTCAAGACCACTGAGGCCGGGCAGCATCAGGTCGAGTACGACGACGTCCGGCCGGAAGGTCCGCAGCAGAGCGAGCCCTTCCTCGCCGGTACCGGCGGCGGTGACGTCGTGTCCCTGGCGGCGCAGCGCGAGCCGGACGCCCTCCTGCACGGCGCGGTCGTCTTCGATCAACAGGACACGTGGCATGCGCTCAGTATCCGTAAGGCTCGGGAGGCTTGCGGCGGGGAGGGGGGCCGCACAGGGAACTGTTACGGGACGATCACATAGCCTGGTCGGCCCTCGGTCGGCCCCCGGTCGGTCCTCGGCGGCCCGGCGCGGACGATCGTCGACCGTTACGATCTCGTTATCTTCTGAGCCAGAACCCATCACATCGCGTATTCACTCTTGATGTCCATGACCATGATCAGCCGCCGCGCGACCAACGGGCCCCCGGTCGCCACGTTCTCGACCGCCAAGCCGCCGACGGCGCGATCCCGTCGCCGTCGCAGAGGCTCCACGCACGGGGGCGGCGGACGGGGCGGCAGGAAGGGGAAAGGCCCTCTGCTGTGGGGCCTCGCCGCGCTGGCGGTGTTGTCCGCCGCGGCCCTGGCCGTGAACGGGACGACGACCACGGCCTCCGGTTCCGACGACAAGCCGGATGCCGCCGCGCGGCCGTCCGATCCGGCGTCGAAGGATCCGAGCGGAAGCCCCTCCGCTTCGGCTTCGGCTTCGTCCTCGTCCTCGGCGTCGGCGTCGGCGTCGGCGTCGGCCGAGGATGCCGGCAAGGGCGTCGAGTCGCCGGACGCTTCCGCCTCCGCTTCCTCCTCCTCTTCCTCGCCCTCCATCCCGTTAACGGGTCCGGGCACGTTCACCACGGCCGGGGGCGGGAGCAAGACCGTGGGGAAGGGAGCCCGCGTTCTGAGCTACGAGGTCGTCGTCGAGGACGGCCTCAAGCAGTCGGCCGCCGATGTCGCCCGGCAGGTGGAGGGCATACTGGCCGACCAACGCGGCTGGACGGCCGACGGTCGGTCGGGCTTCCGGCGCGTCTCCGGCGGTACGTCCGACTTCGTCGTACGGCTCGCCACGCCGGGAACGGTGGACGAGATCTGCGGCCGCTACGGCCTGAACACCGGCGGCGAGGTCAACTGCAGCGTGGGCAAGGACGTCGTGGTCAACCTCAAGCGGTGGCTGCTGGCGACCCCGGTCTACGCCGATGACGTGGACGACTACCGTGCCCTGATCATCAACCACGAGGTCGGCCACTTCCTCGGCCACGGCCATGTGACGTGCGCCGGCGCGGGCAAACCGGCCCCGGCGATGATGCAACAGATCAAGGGCATGCGCGGTTGTAAGCCCAACGTCTGGCCGTACGACGCCAACGGCAGCCTGATAACGGGACCGGCCGTGTCCTGAGCGACGGCAGGCCGGCCGGCGGAGCTGGCGAGGACGACGGGGCCGGGGTTCTCTCCTGACCTGGTCCGACTGAAGGTGCGTAAACGGCCCGGGACTCGGCTTGGCGTCCCGGGCCGCTTTCATACGCCGTGGCTCTCATTCGCGAAGATCTCGTCGGTTGAGAGCGCGGTGAGGGATCGGTCGAGCCAGCGACGCAGGATGTCGAGGTCGTCGCAGACGGTGATGCGTGTTCGTGCCTCGTCGGGGACATCGATACCGCGTCGCTCCAACACGAACAGGATGTCCTCGGCCCGGCCCTGCGCTTGCCCCTGTGCCTGGCCTTCCTCCCGGCCTTCCTCCCGGCCTTGAGCCAGGCCTTGAGCTCGGCCTTGGTCGCGGGCTTCTTCGAAGATGGGTGACTTGTAGAAAGAAAGGTCCACGGCCACTAGGTTCCTCCAAAGTGCCGCGGCGGGCAGTTTGCCCAGGCCGCGTGAGATGAATTCGATGACGGGGTTTTTGACGGCGTCCGGTTCGTCCCGCAGAACGGTCGTCACTGCTTTGAGTATGGTCCCGATCTCCGGGCTCTTGGCATGTGTGATCGCGGACAGTGTCGCGAGCGCGAGGTCCTTGCGGGCCTCGGTCGGGTCGGTGATCAGCGGCATGTTGTGCGGGCCCGCGACCAGCGGACTCAGGGTGAGCAAGGGCCACTGGCGAGGGCCGAACTTGACCGGTTGTTCCGCCCATACGGCGGTCGCGGGGTCCTGGCAGATGACCAGCAGCATCGGCTGCAGCCGGTACTTCGTGAGCAGGTACGAGGCGTAGTACGCCCAGCTCGCGGGCTTGTCCGGGTCCTTCTTGCCCTGGGCCTCGACGGCGAGGAGGATCGGCTCGTCGTCCTCCGTCTCCAGCCGCAGCAACGTGTCGACGCGGCGTTCGAGCGGGCGGTCCTCGGTGAGGTCCGTCGGCATGAGGGTGACCGAGGTGGGCGGTGCGAAGTCGACGCCGAGCACCTTGGACACTCCGGAGAAGAGGTCCGGGTGGTCCTGGAAGATGCGGTGCATCGCCTCGTGTGGCGAGCTGACCATGAGGTTCCCTGTGAGAGCGGGCGGGCATGGGATGGAAGCTGCTTATGGCACATGCCCGTGGCAGGTTCCAGCGGGAGCGTAGGTCAGCAACGCGTTGTGCAGAGAGCCCAGTTGTAGTTATTCACTCGCGGGGGTGAATGCCGCCGAGGTTGCCGGAGCGTATGCCGTGGAGGAGGTGGGCGAGGGGGGTGGGGGTGGTGATGAGTTCTATGGAGGGGGCGTCGCTCTCGCGGAAGTGGATGGCGTGGGATTCGGCGGCGAGTTCGACGCAGGCGTTGCCGTCGCCGCTTCCCGAGAAAGACGACTTCTGCCAGATGGGAGGAGTGCTCATCGTGTGCCTCATAGCTCCTTCGTCAGCCGGTGGATGAAGTCACGCGATCGTTTGGGACTGAGTGACGCGTTCTCCATTCTACGAAAGAGCGTTCGATAGCCAGCCAGTTGGGCTTCTGCGTCGATGAAGCCCGCGCCTTGAGGCGAATCGCGTACGACCGTGTCCAGCCTGGGTACGGTCCCGCCCGCGTACACCATGGCGCTGTCGGCGCCGGCGAACCTGTCCAGGTCGAACGGGATCACGCGCACGGTCACATGGTCCGCTTCCGAGAACTCCAGAATGCGGGCGAGCTGAACTCGTGCCGCGGTGCGGTCGCCGACCCGGATGCGCAGTGCTGATTCGTGGATCACTGCCTCGTACTGGATCGGCTGGGGGTCTTCGAGGACGACGCGCCGTTCCAGCCGGTGCCGGACACGCAAGTCGAGTTCGCCCTCGGGGAGTTCGGGAACCCGGTACCCGAGGATTCCGCGGGCGTAGTCCTCCGTCTGGAGCAGGCCGGGGACGTGCAGGAAATCCACGTCCCAGCGGTAGGTGGCGTGGTGCTCCAGCTCGGACAGGTCCAGGAACGAAGTGGGCAGTCGGCCCCGATACTCCTCCCACCAGCCACGCGTACGATCCGTCGCCCATGCCACCAGCGCGTCGATCAGCTCCTCATCCGTGCAGGAGTAATGGGCGGCCAGGCGTCGCAGGCGTTCCTCGCTCACGCCTGCGGCGCCGGACTCGATCTGGCTCATCTGGGCGGAGTTCGCTCCCAGCAAGGCTGCTGCCTCGGTGGCCTTGAGGCCTGCGGCGTCGCGCAGTTTGCGCAACTCGGCGCCCAGCCGCTGCTGTCGGGCGGTGGGATGACGCCTTGTTGCCATGTGCCCAGCTTCCTGATTCAACTCACCTGCCGAGGTGCCTCGTTCGGGTGCCAGGCTAGGTGAACGGCTTGCACGGTCGCAACTTTAAGGCCTACCGTCAGTGACGCGACGCACACCCTGTGAATTTCGGGGACTCCGGAAGCGCACCACTCCGTCCTGCCACGACGGCTGCGGCATGCCACTACTCCCCACCTCAACCTCCCATTCATGGAACGGAGTTCATCCGCATGCCGCAAAACGCCACCGAGTCCTGGGAGTACACGATCAGCATCCCCAACGACCCCCGCGCGGTGACCGTCTGCCGCCGAACCCTCCGCCTCATCCTCACGATCCACGGCCTGATCCGCCTCACCGACGTCGCCGAACTCCTGGCAGCGGAGCTGATCTCCAACGCCGTACGCCACACGAAGGGCCCCGCCGCCCTACGACTGCGCTGGCGGGACGGAGTCCTGCGGATCGGCGCGTGGGACGGCGACCCCGAACCCCCGGAGCCGGTCCCGGCACCGGCGTTGGCCGACCTGGCGGAGTCGGAATCGGGCCGGGGCCTGACCCTCGTCCAGGCCTGCGCGGACGTCTGGGGCTGGCATCCACTGCCGAGAGAGGGCGGCGAGGGCAAGTACGTGTGGTGTGACCTGGGCGCCGCGTAGCTCGTTGATCACGTCGGACAGAAAGGAGACCCGATGGTCAGCTCGTCGCACGTCGTACTTGTACGCGAAGTACGACTGCGAGCCGATCCTGATCGTGCTGACCCAGACCAGTTCGACGGCCCGCTGGGCGGCGCAGCCCATCCGGCTCGGCCTGCCCGTCTGGAACTCGCTCACCGTAAGGCCGCTGGTCCTCGGCCCGGACAACGTGCCGCTGATCACGGACGAACAAGAAGCCGCACGGGACGTACCACTCGCCGCGTTCTCGGCGATGACACATGGCAGGGGCCCGCAAGCCGCCGCCATACTGGAAACCCTGGCAGCCGCTCTGCAGACCATCGACCCCGACATCGCGGCGGTCTTCGCGCAGCTCACCGAGTCATGCCTGGTCGATCCCCAGGCGAAGCAGATGTGGAGGGACCTGATGACGGCGATCAACTACTTCTTCCGGCACGAGGTCGCCGAGAAGGTACGGGAAGAGGACCGGGAAGAGGGCCGGGAAGAGGGTCGCATTGAGGACCGCGCCGAGATGACCCTGAACATCCTTCAGTGGCGAGGCGTCGAGGTTCCTGACTCAGTACGCGAGCGCGTGCGTACCTGCACGGACCTCGACGAACTCGAACTCTGGGCGCAGCGAGCGGTCCACGCGACCGACGCGACGCAACTCTTCCGCGAAGACTGACGGCCTGCCGATCAGCAGTCGTCGTCGGCCGATCAGCAGTCGTCGTCGGCCGGCTCAGTCGGCTGCCTGGGCGGCGGTTCCTCTTCTTCTGCGGAGTCCGGTTGAGCCTGCACTGGAAACGACCCGATCTCCTCGTCAACGCCGTCTACGGGTACGCGTACGCAAACGGGATGGCCGGTCACCGTCGGCGTACGGTGTCCGGCCACCCCGACCGTTGAGGGATGTGCGCGGTCGTTACTCCGGCGCCCCGCCGAACCGCTCCTTGTACGTTTCCAGGTCCTCGTCCGTGATCTTGGCGAAGAGGACCGGGGGGACCGTGAAGGGGGTGCCTGCGGGGAGCGCGGTGAGGGACTTCGCCTCGGTCTGGGTCACCCAGGTCGCTGTGTCGTTCGGCAGGGTGAAGGCCGCGCGCATGGCTTTGGAGGACGCCGGGATGAAGGGTTCCGAGACCACCGCGTAGAGGTGGATCAGGTTCATCGCCGTGCGGAGTGTGAGGGCCGCGCCCTCCGGGTTGGTCTTGATCTCCAGCCAGGGGGTCTTCTCCTCCAGGTAGGAGTTGCCCGCCGACCACAGCGCGCGGAGCGCAGCCGCCGCCTTGCGGAACTGGAGCGCTTCCATCTGGGTCTCGTACTCGGAGAGGAGTGACGCGATCTCCTCGCCCAGCTTCGCCTCCGGCGCACCCGCATCCGCGCCTGCCGGGACCTCCTCGCCGAAGCGCTTCTTGGAGAAGGAGAGGACCCGGTTGACGAAGTTTCCGAGGGTGTCGGCCAGGTCCTTGTTCACCGTCGCCGTGAAGTGCTCCCACGTGAACGACGAGTCGTCCGACTCGGGGGCGTTGGCGATCAGGAAGTAACGCCAGTAGTCCGCGGGCAGGATGTCGAGGGCCTGGTCGGTGAAGACGCCCCGCTTCTGCGACGTGGAGAACTTACCCCCGTAGTACGTCAGCCAGTTGAAGGCCTTGAGCTGGTCGACCTTCTTCCACGGCTCCCGTACGCCCATCTCCGTGGCCGGGAACATCACGCTGTGGAAGGGGACGTTGTCCTTCGCCATGAACTCGGTGTAGCGCACGTCCGACGCGCCCGCCGGCTCGTACCACCACGACTTCCAGTCCCGGTTCTCCTCCGGGGCCGCGTCCGCCCACTCCTTCGTCGACCCGATGTACTCGATCGGCGCGTCGAACCAGACGTAGAAGACCTTGCCGTCGGCGGCCAGCGCCGGCCAGGTGTCGGCCGGGACCGGCACGCCCCAGTCCAGGTCGCGGGTGATCGCGCGGTCGTGCAGGCCCTCGGTCAGCCACTTGCGGGCGATGGAGGAGGCGAGCTGCGGCCACTCGTCCGCGACCTCGTCGATCCACTCCTCCACCTCACCCTGCAGCTTCGACTGGAGGAGGAACAGGTGCTTCGTCTCGCGGACCTCAAGCTCGGTCGAACCCGAGATCGCCGAGCGCGGGTTGATCAGGTCCGTGGGGTCCAGGACGCGCGTGCAGTTCTCGCACTGGTCGCCGCGCGCCTTGTCGTAGCCGCAGTGCGGGCACGTGCCCTCGACGTAGCGGTCGGGCAGGAAGCGGCCGTCGACGGGCGAGTACACCTGCCGGATCTCGCGCTCCTCGATGAAGCCGTTCTCGTTCAGCTTGCGGGCGAAGTGCTGCGTCAGCTCCGCGTTCTGCGGGGAGGAGCTGCGGCCGAAGTGGTCGAAGTCCAGGGCGAAGCCGTCGTAGATCGCCTTCTGCGCGTCGTGGGCCTGGGCGCAGAACTCGGCGACCGGGATGCCCCGCTCCTTCGCCGCCAGTTCGGCCGGGGTGCCGTGCTCGTCCGTCGCGCAGATGTAGAGGACATCGTGGCCGCGCTGACGGAGGTACCTGGCGTAGACGTCCGCCGGGAGCATGGACCCCACCATGTTGCCCAGGTGCTTGATCCCGTTGATGTACGGAAGGGCGCTGGTGATGAGGTGTCGAGCCATTGCGGGCTGCTCCCGAGTCGCTACGTGAGGTGACGGCAAGTCGTACTGTGCTCCGACTTTCGACCGTCTTACGAACCTTGAAATCGTATCCGACATGGGTGGGCCGCCCGCTCCTCGTTTTATGGGGTGAGAAGGGGGCGGCCGGGGTGGGGTCCGGAGGGGTCCGGAAGGGTCCGGTGAGGGCTTACGGGCGCCAGTTCGCCAGTACGCCCTCGTAGATCTCCGCGTCCGTGAGCTCGCGGGGCGTGGGGCCCGCGTGGAAGAACGCGGTGTTGTCCGACTTCAGCTTGCGGAGGTAGTCGAAGGCCTTGTTGTCCTGTTCGCCGAACGCGACGAAGGAGAAGAAGAGGCCGGGGTGGCTCTTCGCCGCTTCCGTGAGGGACTGGGTGGCCGGGGTCTTGGCGTCCGGGGCACCGTCCGTCTGGAAGACCACGAGGCCGGGCTCCGCGGGAGTGCCCGCCTTCTCGTGGAGGGCGATCACTTCCTGCACGGCCGCGTGATAGCTCGTACGACCCATGCGGCCGAGTCCGGCGTGGAGTTCGTCGATCTTGTTCTCGTGCTCGGCGAGGGTGAGCTCGCCGGTGCCGTCCAGCTCGGTGGAGAAGAAGACGACCTGGACGGCCGCCTCCGGAGCCAGGTGGGCGGCGAGGGCGAGGGTCTGCTCACCGAGAGCCTGCGCGGAGCCGTCCTTGTAGTACGGGCGCATCGAGGCGGAGCGGTCCAGCACGAGGTAGACCTTGGCGCGGGCGCCGGTGAGACCCTGGTTCTCCAGGGCGGTGGCGGCGGCCTTGTAGCCGGAGAGAAGGCCCGGGGCGCGGGACTCGACGTCGGCCGCGGACGGCTTCTGCGCGGCCTCGGTGCCGTCGGCTGCCGCCGGCTCGTCCGCCTTCGCGGCGAGCGGCTCGGGCTCCGGGACCACCTCGGCAACGACGGCCTCGACCTCTGCCTCGGCCTCGGACGCCTTCTCGGCGGCGGCCTCGGCTTCGGTTTCGGAGGCGGCTGCGGGCTCGGGCTCCGGCTCGGATTCCGGTACGAGCTGGATGACCAGCTCGGGCTCGGCTTCGACAATCACCGGCTCGGGCTCGGGCTCGGCCGCGGTGGCGGTGGCGGGTTCGGGCTTCGGCTCCGGGGTCACCTCGGTGACGACCGGCTCGGGCGCCACCACGGGCTCCGGCTCGGGCACCACCACAGGCTCGGCCGCCGGAGCGACCTCGGCGACGACCGGCTCCGGATCCTGCTCGGGCTCCGGTGCCGTCTCAACGACGGGCTCGGGCTCGGGCTTCGGCTCGGCCGCCACCACGGGCTCGGGCTTCGGCTCGGCCGCCACCACGGGCTCGGCTTCGGCCTTCGCAGCGGGCTCAGCCTCAGCCTCCGCTTCCACGGCAGGCTCGGTCTTGGGCTCCACGGCAGGCTTGGTTTCAGCCTTTGCCTCTGCCTTTGCCTCTGCCTTCGGCTCGGTCTCCGCCGCAGGCGCCTGCTTCGGGACCGTCACGTTGTCGAACGCCGCCGAGACCAGATCGTCCGCCTCGGACGCCTCGGTCTTGGTCTTGGTCTTGGTCTTGGTCTCGGTCTTGGGCTCGGTTTTAGGCTCGGTCCTGTGCTCGGACTCCGGCTCGGTGGCCGGTGCGGGGACAGAGACCTCAGGCTCGGCTGCCGCAGGCGTGGGCTCGGGAGCCGTCTCCTGCCGGGCCGCCGGCACGGTCGGCTCGGCAGTGGCGGATGCGGAAGGGGGCGCGGCAGAGGCAGCGTCCCCCTTGCGTGACTTTCCGAACGCATCTCGCAGGCGGGTGAGAATGCCCATGTGCGCAACCCTTCGCATGAGTTGGTTCCGTCAATCCCTGGCCAGGACGGACACGTAAGGTTAGCCGCCAGGACCGAAGATCTTTATCGCGCCCGAACGCGGGCTCGGCAACAGCACGTCTGTCAGGGGTAAAGCCCTGTTAGCTCGGCCCAGTTCACTCTCCGTTCACCTCACGTCCGCGCTCTCGCACGGGCGTGCCCCTAGCGTCACGGCAGACACAGACATAGGGGAGGGAACGTGCGCAACCTGCTGCCTCTGCTCGGCTCGACCGGTTCACACCCGGGCGGCCGTTCCGAGATGACCTGTCGGTACCGCTGTGGTGATGCCTGCTTCCACCCGGCGCCCAACACCAGCGCCAACGAATACGTCGGCGACGTCATCGCCGGGGCGCTCAGTCGCCGTTCCATGATGCGCGCCGCGGCCGCGGTGACCGTGACCACGGCGGCCGGCAGCGTGGTCGTCGGCGCCGGGGCGGCCCCCGCCGCCGCCCAGCCCGCCACGGCCGGTAGCGCGTCCGCCACCCTCGCCAAGGGACCGGAGGGGTCGAAGGGCTCGAAGGGCTCGAAGGGCAAGGCGGCCCGTGGCCTCCGCTTCACCGCCGTCGCGCCGAACACCGCCGACGCCGTGACCGTCCCCGAGGGCTACGGCCAGAACGTGGTCGTCCGCTGGGGCGAGCCCATCCTGCGCGGCGCCCCGGCCTTCGACCCGGACAAGCAGACCGCCGAGGCGCAGGCAGGCCAGTTCGGTTACAACTGCGACTTCCTCGCCCTGCTCCCGCTGCCGGGCGAGCGCGGCCGTCAGCTGCTCGTGGCGAACCACGAGTACACGGACGAGGTCCTGATGTTCAAGGGCTACGACCCCGCGAACCCGACCCGCGAGCAGGCCGAGATCGCCTGGGCCGCCCACGGTCTGGGCGTCGTCGTGGTCGAGGAGGAGCGCAGGACCGGCAAGCTCACCGTCGTGCCCCGCCACCACCTCAACCGGCGCGTCACCGTGACCACCGAGTTCAGGGTGACCGGTCCGGCGGCCGGCTCGGCCCTCCTGAAGACCTCCGCCGACCCGACCGGCAAGAAGGTCCTCGGCACGCTCAACAACTGCGCCGGCGGCGAGACCCCGTGGGGCACGACGCTGCACGGCGAGGAGAACTTCAACCAGTACTTCGCAGGCGCGAGCCGGACGACGGACGCCCGCTACGGCATCGGCACCGGGGCCAGCGAGCGCAAGTGGGAACGCTTCGACAAGCGTTTCGACGTCGCCCAGGAGCCGAACGAGGTGCACCGCTTCGGCTACATCGTCGAGCTGGACCCGTACGACCCCACCTCGACGCCCCGCAAGCGCACCGCGCTCGGGCGGTTCAAGCACGAGGGCGCGACGATCCGTCTCACGGACGACGGCCGCCCGGTCGCCTACACCGGTGACGACGAGCGCTTCGACTACATGTACAAGTTCGTCGGCAGCAAGCGGATGCGCCACGGCAACAGCCGCGCCGCCCGCGAGCACAACCTGACTCTGCTCGACGAGGGCACGCTGTACGTCGCCAAGCTCACCGGTGACTCGCCGGCGATCGAGATCGACGGCACCGGCAAGCTCCCGGCCGACGGCGAGTTCGACGGCAGCGGTACGTGGATCCCGCTGGCCACCGCCACCGCCAAGGGCGCCGTCTCGCACGTCGAGGGCATGACCGCCGAGGAGGTGTACGTCTTCACGCGGCTCGCCGGCGACAAGGTGGGCGCGACGAAGATGGACCGCCCGGAGGACATCCAGCCCTCCCCGCACACCGGCAAGGTGTACGTCGCCCTGACGAACAACACCAACCGCGGGGTCGGCTCCAACGCCAAGGTGGACGAGGCCAACCCGCGCAACGCCAACAAGCACGGGCACGTCCTGGAGCTCACCGAGCGCCGCAACCGCGCCGACGCCACCAGCTTCGCCTGGTCGCTGTTCCTCGTCGCGGGCGACCCGAAGGACCCCGCCACGTACTTCGCGGGCTACCCGAAGGACAAGGTCAGCCAGATCTCCTGCCCGGACAACGTGGCCTTCGACCCGCACGGCAACCTGTGGATCTCCACCGACGGCGCCCAGCTCGGCTCCCACGACGGCCTGTTCGGCGTGGCGACGAAGGGTGACCGGCGTGGCGAGCTGAAGCAGTTCCTGACCGTGCCGAAGGGGGCCGAGACCTGCGGCCCGCTCGTGCAGGACCGCCGTGTCCTCGTGTCGGTGCAGCACCCGGGCGAGATCACCGGCGCGACCGTCGAGAACCCCGCGAGCGTCTGGCCCGACGGCCCCGGCAAGATCGTCCGCCCGTCGGTGGTGGCGGTCTGGCGCAAGGACGGCGAAGACATCGGCGTGTGACGCGCACACGAGCGGGGGTGCCTTCTCCGGAAGAGGGGCGCCCCCGTCGCCCTCAGAGGCACGTGGCCGCTGGCCGCTACACGATCGCCAGATTCAGCCACTCCTGATAGCCGGGTGCCTCCCGGGCGACCTCCGCGTACGCCTCCCACAGGTCAGGGAAGACAAAGTCCAGCTCCCCCTCCGTACGCGCCGCGAGCAGCAGCCGCACACCCAGGGGGTCCCCCTGGATCCGCCGCACCGCCATCTCCGTCCGGGGCTGGCACGTCGGCTGGCAGACCGTGACCACCTCGCCGGTGACGACCAGTGAGGCGGCCGTGTGGTAGTCCCCGTGCAGCACCCGGGGTCTGATCCCCGCCGCCCGCAGCATGCGGTGCACGGCGTCCCACTCGCCGTCGACCGTCGGATCGATCATCCACCGGTCCTCGGCCAGGTCGGAGAGCTGGACCTCCGGGTGCGCGGCCGCCGGATGGTCGGCCGGCAGTGAGACGAACTGCGGTTCGCGTTCGACCAGAACGCGCAGCGCGAGCCCGTCCGGCACCCGCAGCGGACTGCCCTCCACCTCGTGCACGTAGGCCACGTCGAGCCGCCCGTCGGCGAGCATGCGCAGCAGGGCGTTCGGGGAGACGTCCATCTGCAGGACCGGCTCCCGCTGCTGTGCGCGCAGCCGTCGCAGCCAGCCCGCGAGGGCACGGCTCGCGGTGGAGCCGATACGGAGCTGGGGCCCGTCCGCGTCCGTCGCGGCGGCCCGCGCCTCCGCGACCAGGGACCGCATTTCGGCCACCAGCGGGCGGGCGCGGCCGAGGACGACCAGGCCCAGCGGAGTCGGCCGACAGCCGGTGCGTTCTCGGCGGAAGAGGAGGCCGCCGAGTTCCTGCTCGATGCGTTTGAGCTGGGTGCTCAACGAGGGCTGGGCCACGCCCAGCTGCCGGGCGGCCCGGTGCAGGCTGCCGGTGTCGGCGATGGCGCACAGTGCGCGGAGGTGCCTGACCTCAAGGTCCATGCCGTTGAACTCTAAAACGGAAGCACGGCTTTCACCAGACGCATAAACCCCATCCAAAACAGGCGAGTTGGACGATCAGTTCCGTGCGGATAGCAGCGTCCTATCGCCGATTGGCATCATCACAGCGGCCTCACAGGCACAGAAACTCACCGGTGACGACTTCACCCCCACATCCCCCACAAGGAGTCATCGATGCGCCTGTCCACACCCATGCTCTCTGCTGCGGTCGGCCTCGGCCTCACGGCGGCAGCGCTCGGTACCGTCCCGGCCGCGGCGGCCCCGGCACCGGAGCCGGCGTCCGCTGCCTCCTTCGCGGGCTACAACGGTTCCGGCGAAGAGGCGAAGGCCAACGAGGCCTTCTTCGAAGCCGTGCTGGAGTCCGTGGCCGAGAAGCGCGCCGCGAGCCCGAAGGCCGCCGCCGCCGTCACCGTGGTCTACAACGCCTCGGCCGCGCCGTCCTTCAGCGCACAGATAGCCCGCAGTACACAGATCTGGAACAGCTCCGTCTCGAACGTCAAGCTCCAGGCCGGCTCCAGCGCCGACTTCACGTACCGCGAGGGCAACGACTCGCGCGGTTCGTACGCCTCCTCGGACGGGCACGGGAGAGGCTACATATTCCTCGACTACGCGCAGAACCGGCAGTACGACTCCACGCGCGTCACCGCCCACGAGACCGGGCACGTGCTCGGACTGCCCGACCACTACACCGGGCCGTGCAGCGAACTGATGTCGGGCGGCGGGCCGGGGACGTCCTGCACGAACGCGAACCCCAACGCCGCGGAGCGGTCGCGGGTGAACCAGCTGTGGGCCAACGGGCTCGCGAAGGCACTCGCGAAGGTCAACCAGGACCAGTAACCACTGGGTACTGCCAGAAGCACTGGGCACTGCCAGTCGCTGCTGTCCCCTCGGATGTACCACCCCACCCCCCACGGACGTGGGCCGCCTCTCCTGCACAGAGGGCGGCCCACGTCCTTTTTTCCAGGGGGTTCACGCGTTCCCGTTGAGGGTCAGGTCCACGACGAGGGCTCGGTGGTCGGTATTCCCGAGGTCCAGGAAACGGGTTCTGTTCGCCGTGAAGCCGCGGGACACGAGGACGTGGTCGATCTGGGCGCCGAGGGCCGGGGTCGTCAGGGAGGGCCAGCTCGGCGTGCGGGCGTCGCCGGTGAGGCGGGCGCCGTCCATGAAGCCGGTGTCCAGGATGCGGCGGAAGGCCGCGTGGTCCTGGGAGGCGTTGAAGTCACCCGCGACGACGGTGGGGCGGTCGATGTTCGCGGCGGCATAGTCGCGGAGGGCGGACAGCTCCTTGCGCCAGGCGCCCAGATGGGACGGGAGCGGTGGCATGGGGTGGGCCAGCTGGAGGCGGATCTCGTGGCCGTCCACGTCGGCGACGGCGCCGGGCATGCCCATGGTGGCGGGGATGCCTTTCGCCGGCTTGAGGGGATGCCGGCTGAGGATGACGGAACCTTCGGACCCGGTACCTTCCACTGCCTGCCGGTAGGGATAGACGCTCTCCCCGCTCTCCCGGCTCTCCCCGGATTTCCCGGCTTCCTCGCTCCCGCTGCCCTTCTCGTCCTTCCCGCCCTTTTCGCCTTTCCCGTCCTTCCCGCTCTTGCCGAGGGCCTGGTCCAGCTCCTTCTCGCAGGTGGAGTCGCACTCCTGGACAAAGACGAAGTCGGGGCGCTGCTCGGTGACCGCCTCGATCAGGGCGTCCGTCCCCTGGCCGAACTCGACGTTCGAGGTGAGGACGCGGACCTCGGCGACCGGCACACCCCCGGCCTCCATCGTCTTTCCGTACGGCTCGATGTACCAGGCGATCACACCGAGAGCGACCACGCCCCAGACGAGGCCGGTGCGCCAGCGGGACAGCGCGGCCAGGAGGAGGGCGACCCCGGTCGGGGCGGCGAGCCAGGGCAGGAACGCGAGCAGCTGGGGCACGGGGGTGACGGCGTCGGTGTCGGCGATGCGGCAGCCGAGGACGACGCTCACGCCGAGAAGCAGCAGCGCGGCGAACCAGGCGCCGGCCCGGGTGCCGCCGTGCCGCGACACCGGGCTGTCGTCGTCCTGGGTCCAACCACCTGTCTCAGCCGTAGCGCTCCGCAAGGTCACCCCTCCCACCCCTTCAACCCCACCCACCCCATCCATCTGCATGGATCCTCCCTCAAAGACGGGCAGAGGGTGTGCAGGGTTGCGCAATGGAGTCCATCCGCAGCTCGGTGAGGGCTGGTCGCGCAGTTCCCCGCGCCCCTGAAAACCGGTCCGCATCACCCGACGACCGCCCCCTCAAAGACGGCTGAGCAGCCCGGCCAGGGCGTCGTTGAAATCGTCCGGCCGCTCCAGGTTCGGCAGATGTGCCGCACCCCGTACGACATGAAGCACCGAGTCCGGGACGGAATCGTGCATCGCCTCCGCGTCGTCCACGGGCGTGTACTCGTCGTCCTCGCCCACCACCACCAGCGTGGGCACGGTGACCCGGGTCAGCAGCTTCCGGTAGTCGGGCCGCTCGGCCCGCCCCCGCAGGGCCGCCGCGGCCCCCTCGGGCGGTGCTCCCGTCATCATGCGGCGGACCTGCGCCGCCACCTCCGGGCGGGCGTACGGGGCGACCATCTTGTACAGGACCTCCTCGGCGTACCCGTCCATCCCCTCGCGGAGCAGACGGTCGGCCATCGCGTTGCGGGACTTCCGGCCCGCCGGTGTCTCCGCGGCCGGGAAGGTGTCCGCCAGGAGCAGGCCCCGGACGCGCTCGGGGAACAGGCGGTAGCACTCCATGGCGATCTGGCCGCTCATCGACAGTCCCCCGAGGACGAATGCGGGTACCCGGAGGTCGTCCAGGAGGGCCGCGACGTCCTCGGCGAAGACGGAGAGCGGGGTGACCCCGGGGACCACCGGGGACGTGCCGTAGCCGCGCAGGTCCGGGGCGATCACCCGGCGGTGCGGGGAGAAGGCCGTCACCTGGGGAGCCCACATCGTGCGGTCGAAGGGATGGCCGTGGATCAGGACAAGGGGCAGAGCGGTGGAAGCATGCGCGCCTTTGTCCTCGTATGCGAGGAAGGAAGCCATGAAGCGGACCCTAGATCCCCTCAACTCCTCGGTGCAATGAAATCTTTGCCCTCGGTGCAATCCATGTGATCATGCAATCCAGGAAGGGGGTGGGCGTGGACGACTATCGGCGTATCGCCGACCGGCTGGCCGAGGAGATCTACTCGGGGCGGCTGAAGGCCGGTGAACGGCTGCCGCCGCAGCGGGTGTTCGCCCGGCGGCGGCGCATCGCGGGATCCACGGCCGGGCGGGTGTACGGGGAGTTGGTGCGGCGCGGGCTCGTCGTCGGCGAGGTCGGACGGGGCACCTACGTACGGGCCGCGCCGGTGCCGTCGGGCCGGGCCCTCGCCGAGGCGGCGAACGAAGCGGCGAACGAGGCCACGCACGAGGGCGCGCACGCGGCCACGCACGCGGCCAGGAACAAGGCCGCGCACGAGGTGTCCGTCAATCTGGAGCTCAACTACCCCACCGTGAAAGGCCAGTCGGAACTGCTGGTCGGCGGGCTCGAACCGCTGCTGCGGGCCGACGTACTGGACGAGGTCACCCGTACCGTCCCGGCCACCGGGACCGCCGCCGCCCGCGAGGCCGTCGCGGGGCTGCTGGCCGGGTCCGGGTGGCGGCCCCGCCCCGAGCAGCTCCTCTTCGCGGGGAACGCGCGGCAGGCCATCGCGGGCGTCCTCGCCTCGCTGGTACGCCCCGGCGGGCGGGTCGGCGTGGAGGAACTGACGTATCCGCTGGTCAAGGAGATCGCGGCGCGGATCGGCTGCCCGCTCGTCTCGCTCGCCACGGATGAGGAGGGGCTGCGGCCCGACGCCGTCGTCGCCGCCCATCGTGCCGCGCCGCTCTCCGCGCTGTACGTCCAGCCGACGCTGCACAACCCCACCGGGGCGACGGCCGGTGACACGCGCAAGCGTGAACTCGCCCGCGTGGTGCGGGAGTTGGACCTGCCCGTGGTGGAGGACCGCATCTGGTCCTTCCTCCACGTAGGGGGCGTGCCGTTCGCCGCCTACGCCCCCGAGCGCGTCCATGTCGTCGACGGCCTGTCGAAGCGTGTCGCGCCCGGGCTGACCGTCGGCTTCCTCGCCGTGCCCGAGGAGCGGGTCGGCACGGTGGCCGGGGCGCTTCGGTCGGGCGGGTGGACGGCGGGGCGGTTCGCGCTGGAGGCGGGCACGCGGTGGATCCGGGACGGGACCGTCGAGCGGCTCGTCGGGCAGAAGCGGGCGGACGCGGCCCGGCGGCAGCGCGTCGTCGCGGAACTGCTCGACGCGTTCACGGTACGGGCCGATCCGCACGCGTACCACGCCTGGTGGGAGCTGCCCGCGCCTTGGCGCGCGGACACCTTCACGGCGGCGGCGGCCGCGCGCGGCATCGCGGTCACTCCGGGGGCTGCCTTCGCCGTGGGGCCGCGGGGCGCGCCGGACGCCGTCAGGCTCGGGCTCGCGTCGGTTCCGGTACCGGTGCTGGGACAGGCACTGCGGACGCTGCGCGACGTCGCGCGCGGTGGTCCGTGAGCCAGGTCGCCAGCGCCACGGTGAGGCCGAGGGCGAGGACGCACCACGTGGCTGTGCGGAGGGTCTCGGTGAGGGCGTCGTAGACCGCGCCCGCCGCCGCGCGGGAGACGTGCTCGGGGAGACCGGTGAGGGTCAGGGCGCGGCCGACGACCGTGGCGAGGGCCAGGAGGGCGGCGCCCAGGGCCATGCCGAGGGCCGTGGCCGTGACGGCACGGCGGCGGCGTACGGCCAGCAGGATGCCGCCCACGGCCAGGGCGACCGTCGCCAGGGGGAGCCAGCGGCCCGCGATCTCCAGCACGTGGAACCCCTTTCGCAGGGAGCTGAGCTGCTGGGCGCGAAGGACCGTGACCTCGGTGTGCTCGACGGGGATGGCGGGGATACGGTCCGCCGACAGCACGCGGTTGTCGGCCAGTTGTGTGCTGAGCCGGGCCAGGACCGGTGCCAGGTCGAGCGTGACGGCTCCCTCGCTGTCGCCGCGCAGGGCTCGCAGGACGGCGTCGTGCACGGCCCGGTTCGCCGAGTTCCAGGTCGCGCGGAAGGCCTCCGTACCGGTGAAGGACCGGACCGCCCGGCGGACGTACGCGCGGACGTCCCCCTCCAGCGGCCCCGCCTCGACCTCGCTCATGATCCCGTCGGTGACCGTGTCCGCGATCGCGCGCTGTACGTCGGGCCCGGCGGCAAGCGGTGCCATCGTGTCGACGTACCGTCCGGTGTCTCCGATCTCGTACTTCGCCCACGCCGACAGACCGCCCAGCGGCACGAGGACGCAGGCGAGCACGATCAGCAGCGCCGAGAGGACTTTCCGCACCTCTCAAGGAAGAACCCCGGCCGTGCCCTCCGCCACCGGGGCACGGTCGGGGTGACTGCATCCGGACGCGGATTGCGTTCTTCCGAGGGATCTTCTTACTTGTGCCATTTGCTCCTACTCCACTTGGGTCACTTGCGGTTGTAGAGCCTCATCGTGACCGGGCCGAAGACCGCGACCAGCGCTCCGGCCCAGCCCAGCGACCAGGCGATCTCGGCGGTCGGCCAGGAGCCGTCCATCAGGCCGCGCACCGCCGAGGCGACATGCGTGACCGGGTTGTTGTTGACGAAGGCCTGGAGCCAGCCCGGCATCGTCTCGGGGCGGACGAAGATGTCGCTGAGGAAGGTCAGGGGGAACAGGATCATCATGCTCACGCCCATCACCGACTTCTCCGTGCGCAGCAGCAGGCCGAACATCGTCCACACCCAGGAGAAGGCGAACGAGAAGACGATCAGGAGGACGACGCCCGCCACCACTCCCTGGACGCCGCCGTCCGGGCGGAAACCCATGATCAGCCCCACCGACAGCATCACGACCGACGCGATCGTGTAGCGCAGGGCGTCCCCGAGCAGATAGCCGACCAGCGTCGACGGGCGCCAGATGGGCAGCGAACGGAAGCGGTCGAAGACGCCCTTCTCGATGTCGATGTTGACCGCGAGGCCCGTGTACATCGTGATCATGACGACCGACATCACGAGGATGCCGGGGAGCAGGTACTGGATGTACTCCCGCGGGGAACCGGCGAGCGCGCCCCCGAACAGGTACGTGTACATCAGCACCAGCATGATCGGGAACGCGGTCACGTCGAAGAGCTGTTCGGGTACGTGCTTGATCTTGAGGATCGCCCGCCAGCCGAAGGTGAGGGACGTCTGCAGGGCGTTCGGGCGCGGTGGCCGCTCGCCGGAGACCAGGATCGCGGCGAGGGTGGCGGCGTGGACCGGCGCGAGGTCCGCGGATTCCGCGGTGCCGGTGGACCGGGTTGCGGTGCTCATGCCGTGACCTCTTTCTTCTGCGTCGGCTGTGTCGGCTGCGCCTCGTGCTGGTTCTCGTGCTGGTTCTCGGGTTTTCCGGTGAGGGCCAGGAACACCTCGTCAAGACTTGGCTGGCCCAGGGAGAAGTTGTCGACGGTGATGCCCGCACGGGCGAGTTCGGCGAGTGCCCGGGACGCCTTTTCGGCAGTGGCGCTACCGTCCGGGGAGCCGTTGCCGACCCGGGCCGTCAGGGCCACCGGGTCCGGCTCCAGCTGGACGTCCGCGTCGAGGGCCTGCCGGAGCAGCCGCTCCGCGTCCGGGCGCCGGTCGGCGTCCCGCAGCCGTACGTGCACGGCTCCCGCGCCCACCGATGCCTTCAGCTCGCCCTTGGTGCCCTCGGCGATGACCCTGCCCTTGTCGATGACGGCGATCCGGGACGCCAACTGGTCGGCCTCGTCGAGGTACTGGGTCGTCAGCAGGACCGTCGTGCCCTGGGCGACGACCGCCCGCACGATCTCCCAGACCTGGTTGCGGCTGCGCGGGTCCAGGCCCGTCGTCGGCTCGTCCAGGAACAGCAGGTCCGGGGTGTTGAGGATGGACGCGGCGATGTCGATACGGCGCCGCATGCCGCCGGAGTAGTTCTTCACCTGGCGGCCGGCCGCCTCCGACAGACCGAAGGCGTCGAGGAGCTGGGCCGCGCGGTTGTACGAGGCCTTCTTGCCGTGGCCCGTCAGACGGGCCAGCAGGACGAGGTTCTCGGTGCCGGTCAGGTCCTCGTCCACCGAGGCGTACTGGCCGGTGAGGCTCACCCGGCTGCGGACCGCGTCCGCCTCCCGTACGACGTCGTGGCCGAAGACGTGCGCCTCACCGCCGTCGGGACGCAACAGGGTCGCCAGCATGCGTACGGTCGTGGTCTTGCCCGCACCGTTCGGCCCGAGCAGGCCGTAGACCGTGCCCGTCTCGATGCGCAGGTCCACTCCGTCGACCGCGCGGGTGTCACCGAAGACCTTCACCAGGCCCGCGGTCTCGATGGCAGGCCCGGCCCAGTGGCCGGTGCGGTTGCTGCTCGTCATGTCGGTCCGCCCATCCGCGTCGTTGTTCGTTCGACATGCAGACCCCCGGGGCCGCGAAAACTCATCGGTGGTGGGGCGGCTGGGCTTCAGGTGCCGGCTCTCAGGTGGTGGGTCTCAGGTGCTGGGCCTCCGGTAGAGGGTTCACCCCGAACGGGTGTCACCGATGGCACGCCATCGAACAGCACGCAGCGGAACCGCGGGCCGGTGGGCAGCAGGCCGGCGGGCGGCCGTCCGGCGTGCGCCAGGCGGCCGCGCGTGTTTCGCTGGGCGGGTGAGCAGCACGGACCGGGGCGCCCGTGCCCAGCGGCAGCAACTGCTGCGCGTCCGCGGGCGCAGCGTCGCCTGGGCGCCCCCGCTGCTCCTGCTCGTCGCGATCGCCGTGATCGACAGCAACACCTCGGGCGAGTTCAGGATCATCTCCTGGATCGTCCTGGTGCCCGGCATCGCGGCGGCCATCTGCGGGGTCAGGGGCACGGCCGCGTTCGCCGTGCTCGCCCTCGTCACGTACATCGAGCTGGACACCGCCTGGCCGCGCCAGGACCAGACCGGGCTGCCCGACTTCATCCTCGTCGCCGTGGGCGGGGCCCTCGCGACGACGGCGTGTGCCGTGCGGGTGCGGGAGGAACGGCGGATGCTGCACATGCGGGACGTGGCCGACACGACCTGGCGTACCGTGCTGCGCCCGATGCCCGCTCCCTGGGGCGGGCTGGAGCACGCGTCCGTCTATCTGGCCGCCGACAGCGAGGCGCGCGTCGGCGGCGACTTCTACGACATCCAGCCGGGCCCGCACGGCACGCGGGTCCTCCTCGGGGACGTCCAGGGCAAGGGCCTGCCCGCGGTGGACGCGGCCGCCGCGCTGCTCAGCACGTTCCGCGAGTCCGCGTACCACGAGGCGTCCCTCGCCGTGGTCGCCGAACGGCTGGAAGTACGGATGGTCCGCCACCGGCAGTACATGAGGGACCTGGGTGGGGAGCCGGAGCGTGGCGTGGAGCGCTTCGCGACAGCGGTGCTCATCGCGTTCCCGCCACCGGGTGCCGCCGATGCCTCCGGTGCCGCCGGTGGCCCCGGTGGCCACATCGAGGTCGTCAACTTCGGGCACGAACCCCCGCTGGTGGCCGGGCCTGCCGGGGTGCGTCTCCTGCCGCCAGGCGACGGCCTGCCGCTCGGCCTGAGCGGGCTGGTCCGGCCGGATGCGGGCGTCCCGCCGGTCCACCGCGAGCCCTTCGCCCCCGACGAGACCCTGCTCCTCGTCACGGACGGCGTGACCGAGGCCCGCGACGCCGACGGCGTCTTCTTCCCTCTCCACGCCCGTGTCGCCCTCGCCGTCTCCACCGACCCGGCCACCGCTCACCCCCGCCACCTGGTGGAACTGGTCCGGGAAGGCACCCTCCGCCACAGCGCGGGTCACCTGGTGGACGACACGACGATCTTCGCCGTACGGCAGGTTCAGCACTCCCTACTGCCCCCGCGCCGAACCACTTTGCACCCGCACCGGTTACCGTGACGCCGTGGTGACCGAAGGGGAGGAGACAACGGCGATGCCCGGAACCGTGTTGCTGATCGCAGCGTCGCCGACAGGCAAGGGCTGCCTCGTGGATGCCGCGTCCGTGCTCTCCGTGCTCGCCGCGGTGGCACCGTCAGTCCTCTCCGGCACGGACACCGCGAACGTGGTCGAACTCGCCGACCCCCTGGAGCCGCAGGCGGTACTGACCCGGCTGCGGGCCGCCGCGACGGCCCCCGGCCCGCTCACGATCTTCCTCACCGGACAGCTCCAACTGGACCGCCGCCAAAGGCTTCCGCACCTCGCGCTCGCCCGGACGACCCCCGCGACCGTCCGCTACACCGGCTTCCCGTGGCACTGGATCCGAGAGGAACTCCGCCTGCGCGCCCCGGGCAGTACGACCCTGCTCGTCGACCTGCACACCGACGCGGAGACCTGGCAGCATCTGATCGCCCAGCCGCTCACCGTGGGACCGGGCGCCGCGCTGTACGGCCGGGTGGCGCCGCCTCCCCCGCGACGCTCGGTGGCGGCTCCCATGTACATGAAGTCCCTGGCCACGATCCTCCGCAGCGGTCATCGCCCGCCGCTCGCGCACCTCCACCAGCAGGCGCTGACACGGTCGTACGGTGAGGACCCGGACGCCGCCCGCCGTGACCTCGTACTCGCGGTCACGACGGCTCCGGCCCATGGGTACGCCACACCGGCCGCCGGGCCCACGCCACGTGCGCCGCTTGCCGCGCCTGTACCCGTACACGCACCCATGCCCGTACACGCACCCATGCCCATGCCCATGCCCATGCCCATGCCCGTGCCCGTGCCCGTGCCCGTGCCAGCGTCCGGCGACCTGTCCGCAGATCCGCACGCCGAGATCACCGCCGCCGTCCAGAGCGGTCGTCACGCCGAGGCCGCCGCGCTGGCCGAGCGGCGGGAGCGGGCGGCGCTGCGGACGCACGGGCCGGGTGCCGACGAGGTCGTGCACTGGATGGAGGTACGGGCGGACCTGGCCATGTTCGCGGACGACGCCGAGCTGAGCTGCCGGATCTGGCTGATGGTGGCCGATGCACGGCTGGTAGCTGGGCAGTCCCCGGACGCGGCCGGTGTCGAGGCGGCCGTCGACCGGGCGCACCACCAGTGGGGCCGTATCGACGACTCGACGCGGGCCCGTGAGCTCGGGCCCGCACTGGCCGACCTGCGGCTGCGCGTTCCGGGGCGTCGGCAGGGGGCCCTGGACGACATCCAGCGGCACCTCAGCCGACTGCAGACACAGGTGTGACGGACTTCAGCTGACGTGTTTCTTCAAGACCGGGGCCCGTCGGTACTCCTAGGCTCCGATCATGAATGACATCGCTCTACTTTCGGGTGTTCTGTCCAAGACCGGTGACCTCATCGAGGGCGCTGCGGGCGTCGAGGGCGCCGAGGCCGGGTGGCGCGGTTCGGCGACGCCGTGCGAGGAGTACGACGTCGGGGCCCTGGTCGACCACCTCGTCGGCTGGCTGCAACTGTTCGAGGCCCGCTGCGACGGTCGCGCGTACGAGGCCGACCCCGCGCGGCACCGGAGCGGGCCCGACCCCGCCGGTGAGTTCCGCGCCGCCTCCGCCGGGCTGGTCGCAGCGTGGGAGAAGTACGGCTTCGACCGCGAGATCGCCCTGACCGGCGAGAGTGGACTGCCCGCCGCCATGGTGTTCGACATGGCGCTCATGGAGTTCACGGTGCACGGCTGGGATCTGGCGATGGCCACCGGCCGGCCGGTCCCGTTCACGGAACGGGAGGCGGCCGAGGTCCTGGTCCGTGCCGAGGCCACGCTCCCGCCGCAGTACCGGGGCGAAGGCATGGCCTTCGGCCCCATCGTTCCCGTGGCCGAGGACGCGCCGGCCGTGGACCGGCTCGCGGGCTTCCTCGGACGCGATCCCGCTTGGCGGGCGTAGGCAGGCGGTCGGCGTAGGCGGCGGACGTGGAGCGGTGCGGGCTGTGCGGGTTGCAGGGGGTGCACGGGCTGTGCGGGCGGCGCGGGCGACCGCCGGTCAGAGCGGCGGTCAGAGCGGCGGGTGTGCCGGTGCCGGGCCCAGGGTCGTCGTACCGGGCGCGGTGCGGTGTCCGAGACCTGTCCGGTACGCGTCCAGGGCCGCGTCGATCCGGCCCGTACGCCGGAGCAGGTCGCCGAGCAGACGGCACAGATCGGCCAGGTCGCCCGCCGCGCCCGCCCGTTCGAGCAGGCTGAGCGCGCGGACGTAGTGCTCCTCGGCCGTCTCGGTGTCCCGGCCGTCCTCCGCGATGATGCCGAGCAGCCGGTGCGCGCCCGCGGAGTGCACGGCCCCGCGCTCCGAGCTGAGGTCGCCCAGCACGCCGTGGAGCAGTGTCGCGGCCTCGTCCGACTTGCCGCGCCGGTGGAGCACGTCCGCCAGTTCCACCGCGACCTGGCTGGTGTAGAGCGCGGCGCGCTGGGCGGAGTGCATGGCCTGGGCCTCGCGCAACTCGCTCTCGGCGCGCTCCAGGTCGCCGTTCTGCGCGTACAGGTAGCCGCGCATCCAGTGGCAGTTGGCCAGCTCGGTACGGATCTGGAGCTGCCGGTAGAGCTCCGCCGCCTTGCCCAGGGACGCGTCGGCCTCGGCCATCCGTCCCTCGGCGATCATCGTGCGGGCGACGGACCGGTGCATACGCGCCAGCAGCGCGGGGTCGCCGACCTGCGGGGCCAGCGCGAGCGCGAACTCCGCGGCCTGCGCCGCCCGTGCGTGCGCCCCCATGTCCATGTACGGCGCTATCACCGCCGAGTAGAGCAGCAGCAGGGCGTCCGGGTCGTGCAGCCCGCCCTTGTTCAACTCGTCGATGGCTGATTCCAGCAGATAGCAGGCGTACCGGAGTTCGCCCGCCAGGTAGTGCGAGACCGCCCGGCCGCGCAGGGCCGGGACCCGGACGGGCAGGGGTTCGTCCGCGAGCCGCTTCTCCGACTGCTCGAAGCGCTGCCGGGCCGTCGCCAGGTCCCCGGTGTCCAGGGCGCACTCGCCGAGCCCGAGCAGCGCGGCCGCGCACTCGGCGTTCAGCCCGTGGGTCTCCGCCTCCGCGAGCAGCGCGGTGTACTGCTCGGCGGCGATCTCCGCCTCGCCGGTCGCCAGCGTCCGCTGGGCGTCGGTGAGTCTCAGCCGCAGGCCGGTGGCGAGGTGGGCGGGCCGCCCGGTCGCCAGTTCCTCGTACGCGACCCCGAGCCGCTCGGCGATGTGCCGCAAGGCCTCCTCAGAGGGCCGTACGCGTCCCGCCTCCAGCGTGGAGACGTACGCGGGGGTGTAGGCGGGTTCCGCCAGTTGTTTCTGTGTCAGCCCGCGTTCCGTACGCAGTTGCTGCACTCTGCGTCCGATGATTCCCGGGTCGTCGCGCTCGGCCATGGCGTAAGCATGCCAGTAAGTCGGCTTACAACTGTCCGCTATCCAACTTCCTCTTGAAACAGCACAGTTAAGCCTCGCAGGTCGGCCGTCGATCGGCTCAATGCGGCTCTTGCCCCGGAGGCGAACACGCCCTAGGTTAAGCGGCGCATTAAACGCACGATGCAGCAGATTTAATACGCTGGCCTACGTTGACGATGCGAGGTTGCCGCCGTGTTCCGACGCATTGCCGCGCGTTACCTTCCGGCTCGTTTCATCGCGGCGCTGAGCGCTGCCGTGGTCGCGTTCGCCGCGCTGGTGAGTGCGGCCAACGCGGTGCCTCACTAGGACCTGTCCGGTCGATCACGGCGAAGACGCGGGGTGTGGCACGCACTCCCCCACTGCCTTAAGGGCGTGGGGGGACCCCCAGCGGCGTTGTCGTCGGTTGCCGACGCTCCGCGTCGACGCCCTTCTCCGCCTTGCAGCTGCACGCACCACACCCCGCTCACCCGTGCTCACGCGGAACGCGAGGAGGCGAGGGTCGCCACACAGGGCGCCGGCACCTTCCCGAAGTTACCTTCCGACCCGTACGAGAAGCGCTGAGCGATGGTGTCCGGTGTGCGCCTGCCGACGCCGTGATATCGGCACTTGGGCAAGTAAGAGGTTCGATCAGGGACGATATCCGTGCTTCCGGCGCTACAGTTCCCTCCTGATGCGCTGAGTGTGAGGCGCGTCACACATCGCAACAGTATGGCCGCCTGATGGCACCAGGCGGCGGTGCATCTGGGGGGCCTCGTGCACGAGATGGTCAAGGGCGCCAATGTCGAACTGACGGCGTTGAGCAACGATGTGGGCTCCGTCATGGTGAGCCTGGGCTGGACCAGCCCGACGGGCGAAGGCGACGCGGACGTGTCCGTCCTTCTCCTGACGTCGGACGGCAAGGTCCGCAGTGACGCGGACTTCTACTTCTACAACAACCCCGTGGCGGCAGACGGTTCCGTGCAACTGTTGGGAAAGGCGCCTACGACGGACGGCAGCGAGGACCGCATCACCTTCGATCTGACCGCGATACCGGCGGACGTCGAGCAGATCATCGTGGCGGCGAGCCGCTACAACGGAGCCCGGTTCGGGGACCTGGACGACGTCCGGGTGACACTGGCCGACGGATCCGGCCACAGGCTGTTGCGGTTCTCCATCGAGGACGCCGGAGCGGTCGGCGCGCTGCTCTTCGGGGAGCTCTACCGGCGGGCCGGTGACTGGAAGTTCCGCGCCCTCGGGCAGGGCTACGAATCGGGACTCGCCGGTCTGGCCCAGGACTACGGCGTCGACGTCGACGACGATGCTGAGGAGGCGGAGGAAGCCCAGGCCGCGGCGGGAGTCGAGGCGGTGGCGGAAGAGGCCGGGGCAGAAGCGCAGGCCGAGCCCGTCGCCGTGGAGGCGGAGACCGCGGCCGGGGAGAAGGCGGTTCCGGCGCTCGTCCCCATCCCCGATCCGGCTGCGACGGAGCCGGTGGTGAACGGCCCGGCCGAGGTCGTGACCAAGCCGGTCCCCCGGCCCCGTACCGCCAAGAAGAAGGTCACGCTGCCCAAGGTCGCCAAGAAGTCGCTCGCCGAGAACGACTCCTGGCGGGCGGCCCGGCTCTTCCCGGTCTCCGCTCTCAAGAGCGACCACGACAGAGAGACGCGCGCGACTTCCGTACTGCTGTCCGTGATGGCCCAGGTACCGGAGTTCGGCAGGCGGCTCACCGCGGGGTTCGGGGCGCCCGCCGGACGCATGGAGACGTTCACGGAGGTCTCGCTGCCGAACGGCGACTCCCCGCGCCGGCCGGACGGCGTGATCAGGGTGGAGCGCGCGGGCAAGCTCTGGAGCGCGCTGGTCGAGACCAAGACCAACGGCAACCCACTCAAGCCGGACCAGGTGCAGGCGTACACCGACATCGCCGCCCGCCGGGCCTATGAAGCCGTGATCACTCTGTCCAACGACGTGGAGCTGGACGGCAGCCCGCTCGTCGATGTGAAGACTGATGGTCGCCGCAAGCACAAGGTGGCGCTGCGACACCTGTCGTGGGCCGATGTCACCCATCAGGCCCAGATGCTGATCAGGCACGAAGGTGTGGGCAACGCGGCGCACGCCTGGCTGCTCCAGGAGCTCCTGTACTACCTCCAGCACGACAACTCCGGATGCCACGGATTCCAGAACATGGGGCCGGCCTGGGTGCCCGTGCGCAACGGCATCGACGACGAAACCCTCTGCCAGGGCGATCGGCGGGCCGTGGAGGTGGTCGAGAACTGGGAACGTCTCGTTCGACAGGTGTGTCTGCGCCTGGGCGGTGAACTCGGGCAGAAGGTGCTGCCCGTGCAGCGGGCGAAGCGCGGAGCCGATCCCCGCGTCCGCCGCGCGGCCCTCGCCGACCAGCTCTGTCTGGCAGGCAGGCTGGATTCCGAACTCCGTATCGAAGGCACACCGGGCATCCTCGCGCTCTCCGCGGACCTGCGGACCGGCAAGCTCCGTACGTCCATCGAGATCGCCGCGCCGGAGCAGGGCCATCCGCTCACCTGGGCCAAGCGACTTGTCCGTCAGCTGCCCGACGCCCCTGCCGACCTGCACGTCGAGACGTTGCTCGTGGGCCAGGCGGGCGGGCCTCGCGGAACGTTGGAGCGGCTTCGTCCGGAACCCGGTGACATTCTCCCCAAGAACAACGCCGAGATCGCCGGCTTCCGGCTGTCTCTCTTCCGGAGCATGGGCAGCACGCGGGGGGCCGCCGAGTCCGGGTTCATCCGCAGTGTCGATGAGGCCGTGGACCGCTTCCACGACCATGTGGTCACTCGGCTGGACTGGAGAGCGGCCTCAGGCCGGCGTTGAGTTCGGGTCGCTCGTCCGGCCACTGGTGCGGGCCAGGAGGATGGCGACGTCGTCCTCCGAGGAGGACGGGTCCAGGTGGGCGGTGACCGTGTCGAGGAGCGTGGGGAGGGGCGCGGTCGGGGTGAGGGGGAGGTTGGCGAGTGTGTGGAGACCGGTTTCGATGTCGCGGTCCCGGCGCTCGATCAGGCCGTCGGTGCACAGGAGGAGGACCGAGCCCGGAGGGAGAGGGACCGTGGTGGCCGAGAAGGAGCCGAAGCCCACGCCCAGAGGCGGGGCGACGGGGAGGCTGAGCAGGGTCCGGGTGCCGTCGGGCGTGACGAGCAGTGGGGGGATGTGGCCTGCGTTGGAGAAGGTGACGCATTCCCGGCTGGGGTCCAGGAGCGCCAGCAGACATGTCGCCACCCGGTCCAGCTCAAGGGCGAGCACGGTGCGTTCGGCCTGGAGCAGGATGAAGTCCGGGGTGCTGCTCTGGACGGCAAGGGTGCGTACGACCGAGCGGTACTCACTCATCGCCGCGGCGGCGCGGGTGCCGTGGCCCATGACGTCCCCCACCACCAGCAGGGTGCGGCCGTGGGGTAATGCGAGCGTGTCGAACCAGTCGCCGCCCACCTCCGCCCCCGCGCCCGTCGGCAGATAGCGGCCCAGGGTCTCCACGCCGGGACCCGTCACCGTGGGCGAGGTCAGGAAGGCCCGCTGCATCTCCAGCGCCGTCTCGTGCTCGCGGGTGTAGCGGACCGCGTGGGCGATGCCGGTGGCGGCCCGGTCGGTGAGGTCGCCGAGCAGTTCCGCGTCCGCGTCGGTCAGCCGGGGGGAGTCGCCGCACCGGAACACCATCACCGCGCCCACCAGCTCCTCGTGGACGGCGAGGGGCAGGTAGATCCCCGAGTGCGCGCCCATCCGGCGGAAGTGCTCCTGGCGGTCGGCCATCAGGGCGAACTGGCGCATGGCCTCGTCGTCGGGGTGGCTGAGGACGAGCGGGCGGCGGTCGGCCAGTACGTGGGCCATGGGGGACCCGGCCCGGTACACGACGAACTCGCCGAGACGGCCGAGAGGCGAGGACACCTCCGCCAGGTCCGGCGTGGTGGCGAGCGCGATCCGGCGCAGGCGCAGCGGATACCGGGCCGAGGGCACCTGGGGTGTGCCTTCCGGGTCGACCACGTCCACCGCCGCGTAGTCCGCGAAGCGCGGCACCAGCAGGTCGGCCAGTGCCTGACAGGCCTGGCGGAGGTCGAGCGTCGCGCCGGTGCTGCGGTTCGCCTCGTCGAGCAGCGCCATCCGGTTGCCCGCCCGGACGAGGTCCTCGCGGCCGCGCAGCGCGTCGGTGACCTCCATGACGACACAGGCCACCCCGAGGACCTCGCCGGCCGGCCCGGACAGCCGGTGGTAGGCGCCGAGCCACCACCGGTTGTCCCGGGCCGTGTCGGCCGGGGTCTGCCCGCCGACCGTGATGACCTGCGGAACCCCCGTACGCAGTACCTGTTCGAGAAGCTGCTCCGACGACTCCAGGCCGGGCAGCACGTCCCGCAGCCTGCGGCCGAGGTGCTCGGCGACCGGGACGCCGTTGAGCAGGGCGAGCGCGTCGTTGAGGTAGAGGTAGCGCAGCTCGCGGTCGAGGACGGCGACACCGGCCGGGCAGTAGTCGAGGACCCGCCGGGTCAGCGTCAGCTCGTCGAGCAGCCGTTCCGCGCATTCCCCGACCCTCTGGGCCTCCACCTCCTGGGCTCCCATCTCCTGGGCTCCCATCTCCTGGGCCTCCAACCCCTGGGCCTCCAACCCCTGGGTCTCCACACCCTTGGCTCCCGTATTCCCGGCCTGCGCCTTCCCCGGCCCCGCGTTCCCCGGCCCCGCCTTCCCGGCGCGGTGCACGGCGTCCGCGAGCTCCGCCAGCTCCGCCTGGGTCAGCAGGACGCGCGGGGTGGGCTGGAGCTGTTCGCCGGGCACCCGTCCACGGCACCACGGCACCGCCCTGCCCACCAACGGGCGGGCCTGTCCGGGTGACCTATGAGGTCGGCAGGGGCTTGGGTTCCGCCGTGTCCAGGACCCGGCCCCCCGGGGAGCCGGCCAGCTGCCACACCTTGTTGGCCGCCAGCCTGGCGTACGACTCGGGCTTGAGCGTGCCGGTGAGGCCCGCGACCCGAGCCGGCTTTCCCCCTCGCTCGGCGAACAGGGCGAGAGTGAGGGCGAGCCGGGGCGAGTACACGCTCTGCCAGACCGTCCGCGCGCCCGGCCCGCTGCCCGCGCCCGCCGAGTGGCTGACCGGCAGGGTGGGTACGACCCTGGCCGGTACGAAGGCGCCGTCCGAGGCGGGCCGCTCGCTCAGCATCTCGGCGACCGTCGCGGCCTCTTTCCCGGGCATCGCCGTACGTGTCTCCGGACGCGCGGTGTGCACCGTACGGCCCGCCCGGGTGATCTTCGCGACGGTGTACGGGGTCGCGTACGTGCCGTCGGCGGCCAGGGCGGCGTACGCCGCGTTCAGGCGCAGGGGCGTGGGAGCCGTCTCCTTGGTGAGGCCGCCCAGCGGGCCGTCGGGCCGCAGGGACTTGAGGAACGGGTCGAGGACCGTGCCCGCCTCGACCGCCCCGTCGACGGCGTCGTTGAACGGCTGGTGGGCGTAGTCCGCTCCGCCGTACAGCACACGGACCGCGCCGTCGCCGGGGACGGTCGCGACGACGGCGGTGTGCAGCCGGGCACTCTTGCCACTCTTGCCACCCTTGTCGTCCTTGTCGCCCTCGGAACTCTGCTCGCGCACCAGTTCCGCCGTCTCGTCCTGGAGACCGAGGTCGAAGGTGGTCCACACCTTGTAGCCGCCGCGCGCCAGCTGGTCCTCGCTGATGCCGAGCCGGTCGGCGGCCTCGGCGGACGCCGCGTCGATCAGGTACTGGCGTCCGCCGTCCGTGTCGCCCGGCGGGTAGAAACGGAAGGCCGGGAAGCGGGCGGCCGTCCGCTCACGGCCGCTGATCGCTCCCGAGTCCGCCATCGCGTCGAGCACCCACGCCCAGCGCCGCTCCAGCGTCTTCGTCACCTTCGCGTCCGCGCCCGCCCGCTCGTAGTACGAGGGCAGGTTGACGATCCCCGCGAGGGCCGCGCCCTGGGAGACCGTCAGGTCCTTGGCGCCGACACCGAAGTAGTTCCGTGCGGCCGACTCGATGCCGGCGGCGCCCCGGCCGAAGTACACGGTGTTGAAGTAGCCCTCCAGGATGTCGTCCTTGGACCTCGTGCGGTCCAGCTTCACGGAGATCAGCGCCTCGCGCGCCTTGCGCTTCAACGACTGCTCGGGGGTCAGCAGGGCGTTCTTCACGTACTGCTGCGTGATCGTGGACCCGCCCTGGCGTTCGCCGCCCGTCACGGCGGCGAGCGCGGCCCGCAGGATCGCGGAGGGGGCGACCCCCGAGTCCGTACGGAAGGAGCGGTTCTCCGCGGCGATCACGGCGTCCTGGACATGCCGCGGGACCTGCCGCAGGGGGATGTCCTGGCGGTCGACGGGCCCGCGCCTGCCCAGGTACTCGCCCTCGGCGTCCACGAAGACCGTGCTCTGGCTGACGGTCTCCGGATGCGGGTCGGGGATGCCGGTCATCCGGTACGCGACGACGAGCGCGGCGCACGCCGACAGGAACAGCGCCAGCAGGACGGCCAGGGTGCGGCGGAGCCGGCGGGCGCGGGTACGGCGCCGGCGGATGCGGGCCCGCCGGAGACGGGTGCCGATGCTGCGGAGACGGGAGCCGATGCCGCGGAGGGGGGCGCCGATGCTGCGGAGTCGGCGGTGGGCGCTCATGAGGGGGTGTCCGTCCGTGCGGGGCTGTCCGTTTGCGCGAGGAGCTTGCCGGCGGAGTCGTAGGCCTTCACGGTGATGCCCGGCAACGACTGCTCGCCGACCGTGAGTTGGGCGTCCGCGTACCAGGCCGACCAGCCGGGAGAGCCCGCCAGGGTGAGGACACGCGCGGTGAACGTGCCCTCGGGCGTGACGAGTTCGACGCGCGCTGCCTCACGGGTGCCACGGTGGACACCGGAGAGGAAGATCCGTTTCCCGGACGTGGAATCCGCCCGGACGGTCAGACCGGGATCTTCACCCTCCTCGCCGGAGTCGCGGAACCGGTTCGGCTGCCCCGGCGCCGACCAGTGCGTGCCGTCCTTGGTGAGCCAGAACTCCACGCCGGGTGCGGCGGTGACACGTTCGCCGGGTGTGACGACGCGAACGGCCGCCCCCTCCACGGAAACCGAGACGGTGCCGGAACCGGCACCGGCACCGGAGGCCGTGCCGCGTACGACCCCGAAGACCAGGGGGACGAGGAGCAGGGCTCCCACCGACGTGAGCAGGGCCGTGGTGCGCCGGCGCTGCCTGCGGCGCGAGAGGCCCGCCTCCTTGATGGCGGGAATGGGAATGGGAACGGGAACGGGGATGGGAGCGGGAATGGGGGTAGGGCCGGGCACAGGTCCGTTCCCGGCGTTCGGGCCCTCGCGGTACGCGGGATGGGCGCGCAGAGCCTTTTCGGCCCGCCGCCCCACCGCTTTGACCGTTCCCGGCGAGGAGTTGAGGAGCGCGGCGACCTCATGGCGGGGCAGGCCGTCCCAGTGCTGGAGCACGGCCACGGTCCGCCGGCGGGGCGGAAGGCCGGCCAGCACCTCGGTGAGCGGGTCGAGCGGGTCGGGTGCGTACGGCTCCGACGCCTGCTCAGAGCCGATGCCGGAGCCGAAGCCGAAGCCGAGGTTGAAGCCGCGCCTGGAGGCGCGCCTGGAGCCGGAGCCGGATCCGAAGCCGAAGCGGGCGAGTGGTCGTGGCCGCCGCCGCAGAAAGCCACGTACCAGGGCCCGCCGGACGTAGAACTCCGCGTCGCCGCCCGGCACTCGGCGCCGCGCGTACACCTCCGCCAGCGCCGCTCTCGCGCGTCTGTCCGCGTCGGCTGAGTCGCCCGTGAGCAGAAGGGCCGTACGCGTGAGCCGGGGCCAGTACTCCCCGGCGCGGGCGGTGAAGTCGTCGTCCATGGTCAGTCGGGCGCGGCGGTGCGCGCCACTCCCTCCGGCTCAGCCCAACGCGATGCTTGTGCTTCGATGTACGCGACCTACGTGTCGTACGTGGCGTACGGGACCTGTACGCACGACAGAGGCAGCCGGGTTGCATGAGACATGCGAGAACAGCGGCAGGGGGTGTGGCGGGGGTATGACCGAGGATGAGTTCGACGGGTTCTACGCTGCCGCGTTTCCCCGGCTGACCGGGCAGCTCTACGCCTTCACCGGTGACCACGGGGAGGCGCAGGACGTCGTCCAGGAGGCGTTCGTCCGTGCCTGGGACCGGCGGCGGGAGTTCCTCGCCGACGGGGCGCCCGAGGCATGGATACGTACGGTCGCGATGCGGCTCGCGGTGAGCCGCTGGAGGCGGGCCCGGCGCTGGCTGGAACTGGTGCGCCGCAATCCGCTGCCGGAGCACACCCCGGGGCCGGGACCGGAACGGACCGCACTGATGACGGCGTTGCGGGAGCTGCCGGAGGCGCAGCGCAAGGCTGTCGTTCTGCACCATCTGTGCGACTTGAGTGTCGAACAGGTAGCCTCCGAAACCGGTGTGCCCACAGGGACGGTCAAGGCCCGGCTGTCCCGCGGCCGGGCGGCGCTGGCGCGGCGGCTCGGCGAAGCCGACGAACTGGGTGAGAGGGAGGACGACCGTGTCCGATGAGCTCACGCCCGGCCCGAGGTATGAGGACCGGTACGAGGACGAGGGCCTCGGTGCCGGGTCCGGTCGCTCCGAACTGGCCACCGCTCTGCGTGAGTTGGCTCAGGAACACGAGACTCCCGTAGCCGTCCCGGGGGCGGAGATCCGCCGTCGTGCGGTACGCCGTCGAAGGCGCCGCAAGGCCTCGCTGGCCGCGGCGGGCGCCGCCGGTGCGGGGGCGCTGGCCCTGGTCCTGGCCGTGGTGTTCACCGGCGGTGAGGACTCCCGGTCGGTTCCGCCCGCGGCCGGCTACGGCGCGCAGACCCCGCCGACCACCGCCGGGCCCTCTGCGGCAGCCCCCGTCGCCGCCACCGTGAATCTCACCAAGCGGGAGCTGACCGCCGAGGGCCGCACCCTGCCCATCTCCGCCGGGACGATCAAGTCGCCGACGCCGACGGGGCTGATGAAGGTCACGGCCAAGTACGAGACGACGGTGGTGCCCCGTGAGCTGGCGGGCTGGAGCGCGTACGACGTCAAGGCGACCTGGGTGATGCGCCTGCGCGGTCCCGACGACCGTACGAACTACCTGTTCGCCCTCAACCAGGACGAGAAGGCGCCCGGCAACTACGACAGCACCGGCGGCGCGATCGGTCTGCGGAGCAGAGACGCGATGTGGCTGTACGAGGAGCTCAAGCTGGGAGCGGTGGTGCAGGTGGTGGGGGTGACCCAGACGCAGCGGGCTCCGGACGTCACGTCGTCAGCGACGACACCGGAGAATTCGGCAACGTTGGAGGAAGCGACCGGTGTCGATCCCGGTGCCGCGGCCAGTGTCCCGACAGCGTCCCCGCCCGCGACCCCGAGCTCGGTTGGCCGTACTGGCGGGCAAAGTCCTGGGGCTAGCTTTACTGCGCGTTAGTTGCAGGGGCGGGGACATGGCGTGAGGGTGGAAGGCAGTCCCACCGGAGGCGCCTTTGGCGACCTCCCGATGATCACCCTCTCCTCCTGGCGTGCCTCCCTGAACCGGGAGGAGCGGGTGGGGCTTCGTGTCGAGGCCCGCTCAGTGGGCGTGCGGCATGAGCCGGTCCACCACACGGCGGGCCGCACCCGGACGAGGCCCGCGAACCGCGGGCGGGCGCTCCCAGTCGCAGGGCGGTGACGGGCGGCGGGGCGGGACCGCGCCGTGCTCCTTCAGCGCGACGCTCAAGAGACCCAGCAGGAGCTGGACATCGGCGTCGCAGTCGAGGAGCACGGTGATCCAGGAGGCGCCGGGGCGGACTCTGATCGCGCTGGCGTGCAGGAGTTGGGGGAGCAGCCGTTCGACCGCCGTGGGCGTGAGGTAGAGGTCGGCGGAGTCGTCGGAGTGGAAGTGGACGATCTCGTGTCCCGCTGAAGCGAAGGCTTGCCCAACGGCGCACCGGGGCGGGCCACTTACCAGGTTCGGCCAGGTCTCCAGGAGAGCCATGGCGCGAGGGGCCGCGGTCATGACCTCATCCTCGCGCACGCTTCACCTGGAGGACCACCCCCAGCCACCTCCGACTACTCCTCCCGCACGGCCGGTTACTCGATCACTCCTCCACGACCGGCTGCCCTCCCTGGCCCCCTTGCCGCCGGTTACTGCCTTACCGCCCGCCACCTGCCTCACCGCCCGTCACCGGCGCAGCAGCTCCCGTATCGCGTCGGTGATCTCGTCGGGGGCCTCTTCCGCCATGAAGTGGCCGCACGAGACGGTGGTGTGCCGCAGGTCGTCCGCCCACGCGGACCACAGCGCGGCGGCGTCGAAGCCGAGGGCGGCGCCCCAGTCCTGCTGGAGGACGGCCACCGGCATCCGCAGGCGGTTGCCGGCCTCGCGGTCGGCCCGGTCGTGCGTGACGTCGATGCCCGCGGAGGCACGGTAGTCGGCGACGATCGACGGGACGGCCGCGCGGGACGCCGCGAGGTAGGCGGCGCGGATGTCCGTCGGCACGGCCGCCGGGTCGCGCGTCCAGATGTCGAGGAAGTGGCCGAAGAACGCGTCGGGGCTCGCTCCGATCAACTGCTCGGGCAGGCCGGGCGGTTGGGCCATGAGGTAGAGGTGGAAGCCGACCGCGGCCGACGTGCCGCGCAGCACCTCCCACATGTCGAGTGTCGGCAGGACGTCCAGGGAGGCGAGGTGGGTGACCGTGTCCGGGTGGTCGAGGCCGGCGCGGATCGCGACGAGGGCGCCCCTGTCGTGGCCGGCCAGCGCGAACCGGTCGTGCCCCAGCGTTTTGACGAGGGCGACGACGTCCGCGGCCATCGTGCGCTTCGAGTACGCCGTTCCGTCGGGGTCGGCGGGCTTGTCGCTTGCTCCGTAGCCGCGGAGGTCGGGGCAGATGACGGTGTGCTCGGACGCGAGCTTCGGCGCCACGTGGCGCCACATCAGGTGGGTCTGCGGGAAGCCGTGGAGGAGGACGACGGGGGTGCCGGTACCGCCGACGGCGACGTTCAGCTCGACGTTGTCGGCGACGCGGACGCGGCGCTGGGCGAAGCCCGGAATGGTGGGAGCGGTGGGAGCGTGGGGAGTGGTGGGGGTCATGGGGCGCCCTTCCTACGGAGGCGGGGGTTCGGCCTGGTACGAGCCTGGGGGGCGCCAATCAGCGGCGGATCAGCGTGTGCGGCGCAGTAGCGTGAGCGTGAGCGTGAGCTGGGCTTATGGGTGGGTCCGAGGCAGGTGAGGAGGTCGGTCGTGCGGGTCGGGTTCGGAGTGCTCGGGCCGACGGTCGCCTTCGCCGGGGACGGGCGGGGGGACGGGCGGGAGCTCGCCCTGAAAGGACCTCGGCACCGGGCCGTGCTGGCCCGGCTGATCGTGGCCCGCCGACGGGTCGTCCCTGTCACCCGGCTGGTCGAGGACCTCTGGACGGATCCGCCGCCCGGCGCCGTGGGAGCCGTCCAGACCTTCGTGGGCGCACTGCGGCGCGCCCTGGAACCGGACCGGCCGCCACGCGCACCGGCCCGGCTGCTGGTCACCGACGGCCCTGGATACGCGCTGCGTGCCGCGCCGGACACGGTGGACGCCTGGCGCTTCGAGACGGCACTGGGTACCGCGGCCGGCCTGCCCGCACCGCAGGCGCTCCCGGCGCTGGAGGAGGCCCTGGGGTGGTGGCGGGGCCCTGCCTACGCCGAGTTCGCGGGGGAGAACTGGGCCCGGGCCGAACGCGCCCGGCTCGCCGAACTGCGCCTCCAGGCGGTGGAACGGCGGGCCGAGGTCCTGCTCGCCCTCGACCGCCCCGCCGACGCGGTGCCCGACCTGGACGCCCACCTCACCGACCACCCCTGGCGCGAGGACGCCTGGCGTCTGCTGGCCCTGGCCCTCTACCGCCACCACCGCCAGGGGGACGCCCTGGCCGTACTGCGCCGGGCCCGGGACGTCCTCGTCAACCAACTGGGAGTGGACCCGGGCCCCCGCCTGCGCCACCTGGAAACAGACATCCTCACCCAGTCCCCCGCACTGGACCCGCGACCCGCCCGGCCCCCACGGCCCGCAGCCGACGACCAACCGGCCACAGCCCAGCTGTGGACCCTGGCCGCCGAGGCGTACGACCGCACCGTCGCCGGAGGCGCCCGCGCCCGCCTGGACTCCACCGTCGGCCTGCTCCGCAACCTCGCGGTCACCGGCGGCGTCGGGCTGGAGGAGGCCCGCCGTCACCGCACGGCGGCCATCGTCGCGGCGGAGGAGTTCGCGGACCCGGAGCTGACCGCCCGGGTCATCGGCGCGTACGACGTCCCGGCGATCTGGACCCGCTCCGACGACCCGGCGGAGGCCGCCCTGATCGTCGCCGCCGCGGAGCGAACACTCACCGCCCTGCCGACCGGTGCCGGTGCCGGTGCCGGAGCCACCGCCGAAACCGGCACCGGCACCGGCGTCAGCGTCGGCACCCGTACCCGCCCGCACGCCGCCGCCCGCTGCCGCCTGCTGGCAACCGTCGCGCTGGAGACCCGCGGCGCCGACGGTCCGCGCGGCCCCGAAGCCGCCCGCGAGGCCGAAACGCTGGCCCGCCGCCTCGACGACCCCGCGCTGCTGGCCTTCGCCCTCAACGGCGTGTTCATGCAGTCCTTCACCCGTGCGGGCCTCGCCCCACGGCGGGACGCGATCGGCGCGGAACTCGTCGAACTGGCCGCCCGCCACGGACTGGTGACCTACGAGGTCCTCGGACACCTGATCCGCATGCAGGCCCGCGCGGCGCTCGGCGACCTTGCCGGGGCGGACCTCCACGCGGCGGCCGCGGACCGCCTCTCCGAACGCCACGAACTGCCCCTGGTGGGCGTCTTCACCGAGTGGTACGGAGCCCTGCGGCTCAGCGCGACCGGACAGCCCGCCCGCGCCGAGGCGGCCTACCGCGCCGCCGCCGCCCGCCTGGACGGCGCCGGCATGCCCGGCCTGGCACGCGGCCTTCTCCCGCTCGCCCTTCTCTGCCTCCGCCTGACCCACGGCCTCCCACCGGACCCGGACCCGGCCCCGGACCCCGACCCCCGGGCGGACTGGGGCCCCTACCGCCCCTGGGCCGAGCCGTTCATGCTGCTCGCCGCGGGCCGCCGGACCGAGGCCCGTACCGCCCTGCGCGACCTCCCGGAGCCTCCGCGCGACCTCCTGTACGAGGCCTGCTGCGCGCTGGAGGCCGAAGCCGCCCGCCGCCTCGACGACCGCACCGCACTGGAACGCGCCCGCCGCCGTCTGCGCCCGGCCGCCGCCGAACTCGCGGGCGCGGGCAGCGGGCTGCTCACCCTGGGGCCGGTCCAGCGCTACCTCACCGAACACCACCCCGGACACGACACCGAACACCGCACCGAATACGTCACCGACCAGGAATGACGGGCTCAGCCCTGCTCGTCGTCGGGCGGGTCCGCGGGCGTCCGGCGGGGGGCCGCGGGCGTACGGCCGGCGAGCACCTCCTGGAGGCGCTGCGTGCCGGCCTGAGCGGCATCCAGGGCGTCGTCGGGGTCGATGTCGCCGAGGCCGCCGTTGGCCAGGGAGAGGGCGCTGTCGCCGACCCGTACGGCGGCGAAGTCCAGGGTGAGGACGGCCGGCCAGCCGCCGCCGTCGCCGTTCACCGTCACCCGCAGGCCCTCGTGGGCCTCACCCAGACCGGGCAGCGGCGCGGCGGCGGCCCGGACCGTGAGCTCCCCGCCCCTGGCATCCGTGGCGGTGAACTGCCCGCAGACCTTCGGCACCGTCTTCAGCCAGGCCAGCGAGTCGTCAAGGGCCGCCCGGTCGTACGCCCCGACCTGGTACCGCAGCTGCGCCCCGTCGTCGGCGTCGTCGAAGCCCGTCACCGCGCGGGCGCCGACCGGCTCGCCCAGCAGGTTCTCGGCGTACAGGCCGTCGAGCAGCCGCTGACAGTCGGCGTTGCCGGTCTTCCCCTTGAGGAGGGTGTCCCGCCAGGTCGCCGCACCCTTGGTACGCGTCCAGTCGTCGCTCAGGTCCGCGGAGGTGATCCGTGCCGATCCCGCCTGCACCTCGGTGAGCGTGGGCGCGACGGTGACCGAGGGGGAGGGCGACGGGGACCGCGCGGCCACGGGAGAGACACCGCCCGCGGCCTCGTCGGTGGCGCCGACGCCCCCACCGCCCGAGCACCCGGCCGTCGAGAGCAGCGCGGCAGCCGCCAGGGCCGGAACCAGCACCGGAACGAGGACCGGGACGAGGGCGGGCGCGGTACGCCGGGAACGGCGGGGCGGACAGTTCAGCACGGCTGCCTCCTACGGCTCACGGATGCCTCCTACGGCTCCCGACGACAGGGATCTAGCAGGGACCTACAGGGATCTATCGGGATCACCTCCCACGGCACCATCGCGCGGCACCTCCCACCAGCGCACCGGGCCGACCGGGTGAGCCGGGGTGCCCGCGGCCGCTTCCGAGGCCAGACTGGGTCCATGCCGGGAAGGATCGAGGACTACGCCCTCGTCGGAGACCTGCTGACCGCCGCCCTCGTCGGCCGCGACGGCAGCCTCGACTGGCTGTGCCTGCCGCGCTTCGACTCCCCCGCCTGCTTCGCCGCGCTGCTGGGCGACAAGAACAACGGCCGGTGGCGGATCGCCCCGGTGGCGGCGGACGACGGCCTGACCGCCGCCCGTCGGCGCTACCGCGGGGACTCCCTCGTCCTGGAGACCGAGTGGGAGACCGACACCGGCCGGGCCACCGTCGTCGACTTCATGCCGCGCCGCGAGGACGCGCCCGGCGTCGTGAGCGTCGTACGCATCGTCGAGGGCGTGTCCGGCACGGTCGACCTGCGCATGGACCTGCGGCTGCGCTTCGAGTACGGGAGCGTGGTGCCCTGGATGCACCGTGAGCACGGGCGGCTGACGGGGATCGCGGGACCCGAGGCGGTGTGGCTGTCCACCCCCGTCCCGCTGGTCGCGCACGGGCAGGCCCACGCCGCCGACTTCACCGTCACCGCGGGCGAACGCATCCCGTCCGTCCTGACCTGGGGCCCCTCCCACCTGCCCGCCCCCGACCCCGTGGACCCCTTCGAGGCGCTGCGCCGCACCGAGGAGTACTGGAGCCGGTGGCTGGCGCCGTTCTCGTACGAGGGCAGGTACCGCGACGCGGTCGTACGGTCCCTCATCACCCTCAAGGCCCTCACCTACGAGCCGACCGGCGGGATCGTCGCCGCCCCCACCACCTCCCTGCCCGAACAGCCCGGCGGGGTACGCAACTGGGACTACCGCTACTGCTGGCTGCGTGACGCCGGCATGACCCTGGAGGCGCTGCTGCGCAGCGGATTCACCGCCGAGGCGGACGCCTGGCGGGGCTGGCTGGAGCGGGCGGTGGCGGGACGGCCGCAGGACATCCAGATCATGTACGGCATCGGCGGCGAGCGCCGGCTCACCGAGTGGACGGCCGACTGGCTGGCCGGGTACGAGGGGTCGCGGCCGGTACGGATCGGCAACGGCGCCGCCGTGCAGCAACAACTCGACGTGCCGGGTGAGTTGATGGACACCCTGGCCCTGACGCTGAGCGCGGGTCTGCGGCCCCAGCGGCATCTCGTCGCGCTCCAGCGGGCCGTGCTCGACCACCTGGAGAAGGTGTGGTTCCGGCCCGACCAGGGCCTGTGGGAGATGCGCGGCGAACCCCGCCACCACGTCCACTCCAAGGTCATGTGCTGGGTCGCCTTCGACCGCGCGGTCCGGCTGGCCGAGGAGCACGGGCGCCCCGGGCCCGTCGCCCACTGGCGCGAGATCCGGGACCGTATCCACCGGGAGGTCTGCGAGCGGGGCTTCGACCCGGCGCGCGGCACCTTCACCCAGTCCTACGGCTCGCGCGCCCTCGACGCCGCGCTGCTGCTCATCCCCCGGACCGGCTTCCTGCCGCCGGACGACCCGCGGGTGATCGGCACGGTCGCCGCCGTCGAACGCGAACTGGCGAGCGACGACGGCCTGGTCCGCCGCTACTCGACAGGCACGGGTACGGGTGCGGGCGTCGGCCCGAGCACGGGCACCGGCACCGGCATGGGCACCGGCACCGGCACCGGCACCGGCACCGGCACCGGCACCGGCACCGGTACGGGCACAGGCCCCGACGGTCTCACCGGCGGCGAGGGCGCCTTCCTGGCCTGCTCCTTCTGGCTCGCGGACGCCCTGCGGCTGACCGGCCGCGAGGACGAGGCCCGGAGCCTGTTCGAACGGCTGCTGCTCCTGCGCAACGACGTCGGCCTGCTGGCCGAGGAGTACGACCCCGTCGCCCGGCGGCAGCTGGGCAACTTCCCGCAGGCGTTCACACACGTGCCGCTCATCAGAGCGGCCTACGAACTCGACCACCACGCGACCGGTCACGGACGAAAACTTGTTCCGTGAAGTGCCGGTGAATCCGTGGGGTCTTCTGCGAGGCTGATCGGATGCCAACCCTTTACAGAAGACTGCTCAGCATCCTTCCGCGGATAGGCGTGCAGGTAAGAGATCTCGGTCCCGGTACCTCCCTGGTGTTCCGGCGGGGCGAACGGACCGTCGTGCCCGTGGGACGTGGGGCCGACCTGGTGACACAGGGGAAGGGGCGGTACACGGTCACGGCCGCCGGTGCGGACACCTGGGTGCTGGCGCGCGGGTCCACGGAGCGGAACGTGACGACCGTTCCCCTCGGCGACAGCGGTGCGCGGCTGCTCCTCGACGAGGCCGTGCCGGCGGACGGGGAACGGGAGTTCCAGCTCGCCGCCTCCCACTATCTGTGTGCCCAGCACGTGGCCGCGCTCCTGGAACTGAACCGCGTGAACTGCGTGTTCGACGTCGGGGCCAACACCGGGCAGTACGGGAAGGGCCTGCGGCGGTTCGGCTACACGGGACGCATCGTGTCCTTCGAGCCCGTCTCCGACACCTTCGCGAAGCTGCAGCGGTCCGCCGAGAAGGACCCCGACTGGCATGTGTACAACTTCGCGCTCGGGCGTGAGGAGGCCGTCCAGTCCATCCACGTGGACTGGAAGTCCATGAACTCCCTGCTGCCGCCCAGCGAGTACGGCAAGGAGCGCTACCGGCGGTTCGCCAAGGGGCGCACCGAGGAGATCGAGATCCGCCGCCTCGACGATGTGATGCAGAAGGCGCTGGAGGGCATCGACGATCCCCGGCCGTATCTGAAGATGGACACGCAGGGCTTCGACATGGAGGTGTTCACCGGGGCGGGGGAGCGGATCTCGGAGTTCGTCGGGATGCAGTCCGAGGTCGCGGCACTCCAGCTGTACGAGGGCAGCCCGGCGATGGGAGAGGCTGTCGCCGCGTACGAGGCCGCCGGATTCGGGGTCACCGGGATGTACCCCGTGACCCGGGAGCCTGCCACCGGGCGGGTCGTCGAGTTCGACTGTGTGATGGTGCGGCCCGGGACACCTGAGACGAAGGAGCCTGCCGCGGGTTGAGCGGGACCCTGAAGGGGCGTGGGCGGGGGTTGTGAGTCGGTAGGCTGGCGTCTGCTGCGAATCCCCCCATCTGCGCGCTTCCACATCGCATGAAGTGCCGTTCGCGGTCGTCGTGTTGGGCTTCTGCTGTGTTGAGGATGATTCGTTGGTGCTCGTCGCGGAGCGGTATCGGTTGCAGGCGTCCATTGGCCGCGGTGGGATGGGCGAGGTGTGGCAGGCCACCGACGAGGTGCTCGGCCGGACCGTGGCCGTCAAACTGCTGCTGGGGGGCGAGGCGGACAGTGCGTCGGCCGCGCGGTTCCGGCTGGAGGCGCAGACGGCGGCCAGGCTGAGCCATCCGTACGTCGTCGCCGTCTTCGACTTCGGCGCCTGGGACGACCGTTTCTATCTGGTCATGGAACTCGTCGAAGGCCGCAGCCTCGCCCAGGAGCTGACCGCGTCCGGCACTCTCGGCGTGGAACGGGTGGCCACCGTCGCGGCCCAGGCAGCCGCCGGGCTCGCCGCCGCGCACCGCGAGGGGATCGTGCACCGGGACATCAAGCCCGGCAATCTCCTCGCGGACGCGCAGGGCATCGTGAAGATCGGTGACTTCGGTATCGCCCGCTTCGTCGACGACCCGGCGTCCGCGCTCACCACGGCCGGCCAGATCGTCGGGACCAGCCTCTATCTCGCGCCCGAGCGGGCCCTCGGCCGCCCGGCGTCCTCGTCATCCGACGTGTACTCCCTGGGCTGTGTGCTCTACCAACTCCTCACCGGCAGACCGCCGTTCCAGGGCGAGAGCCCGACGGTCACCCTGCACCAGCACATCGACATGGCGCCGGTGCCGCCCCGTGAGCGCGGTGTCCAGCTGCCGCCCGCCTTCGAGAACTACCTCCTCGGTCTTCTCGCCAAGCAGCCCGAGGACCGGCCCACGGCCCAGGAGGTCGCGGACTGGTTCGGTACGGGGGCCTGGCAGGGCCGGCCCGAACCGCTGCCGGCGGTCGCGCAACAGCCGCGCACCCAGGCAACCCAGGCGTCGTACGGGGCCGCGCCACCGCGGCCCGGGGACGCCGACACCGGGGCCCCGACGACGTACCGGCTGCCGCAGGCCGCCCCGCATCCGGCCGGGCGCTCCGCCCATGCCGCCCGCTCCGAGCCCTCCTCGCCCTCGCCACACGCGGGCCACTCGGCTCACTCGTCGCGTTCCACCCGTTCCACCCGTTCCACCCGTTCCACGCGTTCCGCGCCCTCACGTCGCGCACGGCCCGCCGCCGGCGGCGGTGGCGGTTTCGCGAGCGCGGTCCGCCGACGGCCCCGGGTGTTCGCCATCCTCGCCGGCGCCGTGCTCTTCGTGCTGGCCGTGCTCGCGGGCATGTCGATGTTCGCGCCGGAAAACACCGGGGCGGAGAACGGGCAGCCCGACCCCTTGCCCTCCGCCGCCCTGACCACGGGGGCGTCCAACGGGCCGGCCACCGGCGAGCCCGCGGCGGGGACGGCGGACCGGAACCAGGAGCCCGTGACCACACCCGACGTCAGGTCGGCGCCCCCCACGTCCCCCTCCGCCCCGGAGGAGTCCCCGGCGGTCACGCCGGACCCCGCCGAGAACGAGGACAAGCCGGACAAGAAGGAGAAGGGCCGGGGGAGCCCGCCGGACGAGAACGCGGACGACGGCAACGGCGACAGCCAGAACAACGGGGACAGCGGGGACAACGAGGACGGCGACGAGGAGGACGGGGAGGACTAGCGGGACCTGGGACCTGCGACCTGGGACCCGGGACCTGGGGAGGGCCGGAGGCCGGGCCTGAGGCCGACTAGAGGTCCTTCGCCGGCCAGTCCAGCAGCCGTGCCCCGATGACCGCGGTCTGCAGCGTGTACCGGTGGACCGGGTCCGCCGGATTCGCCCCGGTCAGCTTGTGGATGCGCTCCAGCCGGTAGGTGAGCGCGCGGACGCTCAGCGACAGCCGCCGGGCGGCCTCCGCGGCGACACAGCCCGAGTCGAAGTACGAGGTGAGGGTGTCGAGGAGCGGCTCGGCACCGCCCCGGGCCGCGCGCAGCGGCCCGAGCGCGCTGACCACCAGGTCCGCCATGGCCTGCCGGTCCCGGGTGAGTACGGGGTAGACGAGGAGATCGGCGGAGCGCAGCACGGGGGTGTCGAACTCCAGGCGGTCCGCCAGGTCGAGGGCGTTCAGGGCCTCCTCGTAGGACTGGACGACCCCGCCGGGCCCGGGCTGGGAGCGGCCGATGGCGACCTGCCCGCAGTCGGTGGCCGCGTACGCCTGCTTGGCGAAGAAGGAGAGCACGTCGTCCTGGTCGCCGGGGGCGATGCACACCAGCCGCCCGTCCTTGGTGGTCACGAGGATGCTGCGGTCGCCGAACCTGGCGATCAGCGCGCGTTCCACCTCGCGGGGCACGCTGTCCCCCTCGTCGTAGCCGACCGTGCCCCGCGCCACGGCGACGGCGTGCGCGTGCGAGAGACGCAGCCCGAAGCGTTCGGCGCGCTCGGCGAGCAGGCCCAGGTCGCTGCGGCCGTGCAGCAGGTCGTCGATGAACTCCCGGCGCGCGGCCTCCTCCTGGCGTACGGCCAGGAGCTGGGCCCGTTCGTATCCCTCGGCGAAGGCGTCGACGACCTGCTCGACAGCGGCGAGGGTGCTCTCACCGGCCGCGGCGGACCAGTGCAGACGGGCCGCGGTGAGGTGCGCGCCGACCAGGGCGCGCAGTCCGAACCCCGCCTCGGCGGCCCGCTCGCCCAGCGCCCGCCGGGAGTCGAGTTCGTCGCGGGTCAGCCGGCGGCCGGTCACGGAGGCGTCCGTGAGGATGCGCGTGTACCCCTCCAGGTACTCCTGGGGTATGTCCCGCCCCGCCATGCGCTCCCCTGATCTTTTGATGTGCCGTCCACGCCTTTTTAGCGCATACGGAGAGAGGGCGGGGTGGGGAGAGGGTGGTCCGCTGCCGGGATACGGCAGATGCGTGGATGTGTGGGGGGACGTCGGCGCTCCTCGGGACGGAGGGGGGCGCGGAGGGGCAGGAGGGCGGGGCCCCGGTACCTGCCGTCAGCTGACGGCGTTCGGTACCGAAGCCCCTGTCGTCCCCCGTGTCCCCCGTGGCTCCCCCCGTTTGTGCTCGACCATCATGCGCCGGGCAGGCGGCCCGCCGCATTGCCGGATACCGGCAGTCTTTACGCGTTCATGATGCCGGGCGGTGCGCACGCGTCCGGAGCAATCCGGTCCCTGTGTCGACGCGGCATCAAGAAAGCGTAAAGACTGCCGAGTTACGGCAATGAGTGCATGTGTATGAACCTGACACAATGCGACTCGACCGAGGTGACGGGCACAAGCGAGGGGGTAGACCGGATGACGCTGTTTCTGGGTCTCGGCATCGCGGGAATCGTGCTGCTGCTCCTCACGCTCGTCTTCGACGGCGTCCTGGAAGGGCTGTTCGGCGGGGTGGGCTTCCTGGACGGGCTCTTCGACGGGCTGCTCTCGCTGCCGGTCATCGCCGGGTTCGTGTCGATGCTCGGGTTCGGCGGGGCGCTCGTGCTGGGCACGACCGGCCTCGGGGCCGGGCCCGCCACCGCGGTGGGCGTCGGTGCCGGAGCGGGAGCGTCCTGGCTGACCTGGCGGTTCAGCCGGGCCCTGATGCGCGACGAGCCGTCCGCCACACCACGTGGCGCCGACCTCGTGGGCAGCTCGGGCTCCGTCGTCACCGCCATCCCGGTCGACGGCTACGGCGAGGTGCTCGTGCATCTCGCGGGCCAGCCGCTGAAACTCGCGGCGAAGAGCCCCGAAGCCGTGTCCCGGGGCGCCGAGATCTGGGTCGAGGAGTCCCTGTCACCGACGTCGGTGGCGGTCCGCCCGGTGCAGCGCTGAAGCAACCGATCCGGTGCTTGAACAACCGATCCGGTGCTTGAACAACCGGTCCGGTGCCTGAACAACCGGTCCGGCGCCGAAGCAATCCGTAATCCGTAATCCGTAATCCATACCGATCTGCCGCCTTGGGGGTGGCAAGGGGGGGAATCCATCATGAGTCCAGTTCTCATCGCGGTCGTGGGAGTCGTCGTACTCCTCGTCCTGCTCGCACTCGCCGTCGTCACCCGTTACAAGGTGGCGGGGCCCAGCCAGGCCTTCATCGTCACCGGGCGGCGCGGCAAGAAGTCCACCGACCCGGACACCGGCCGGGTGTTCACCGACAACAGCGGCCAGAAGGTCGTGGTCGGCGGCGGTGTCTTCGTCGTGCCGTTCGTCCAGCAGAAGTTCACCCTCGACCTGTCCAGCCGGCACATCCCGATCTCGGTGCGCGGCGCGGTCACGCTGCGCGGGGTCAAGGCGAACCTCGAAGGCGTCGCCATCGTCAAGGTCGGCGGCACCGAGGACTCCATCCGCGCCGCCGCCCAGCGGTTCCTGATGCAGCAGAACGGCATCGTCGGCTTCACCCAGGAGGTCCTCTCCGGCGCGCTGCGCTCCATCGTGGGCCGGATGTCGGTGGAGGACATCATCCGGGACCGTGCCGCGTTCGCCGGGCAGGTCGCGGAGGAGGCCGAGGCGAGCCTGTCCGGGCAGGGACTGGTGCTCGACGCCTTCCAGATCCAGGACATCACCACCGAGGGCTCCTACCTCGCGGATCTCGGCCGTCCCGAGGCCGCCCGCGCCAAGCAGGAGGCCGACATAGCGGAGGCGGTGGCCAGGCGCGCCGCCGAGCAGGCCCGTCTGAAGGCCGAGGAGGAGATCGCGATCGCCCAGCGGACCTTCGCGCTCAAGACGGCGGAGATCAAGGCCGAGACGGACGAGGCGGCGGCCCGCGCCGCCGCGGCCGGTCCGCTGGCCCAGGCGGCCCGCAGCCAGGAGGTCCTCGCCGAGGAGGAGAAGGTCGCCCAGCGGCAGGCCGCGCTGACCGACCGTGAGCTGGACAGCAAGGTCCGCAAGCCCGCCGACGCCGCCCGCTACCAGGCCGAGCAGGAGGCCGAGGCCCGCCGGGTCTCCCTGGTCAAGCAGGCCGAGGCGGACGCGCAGCGGTCCAGGCTGACCGGTGAGGGCGAGAAGGCGCACCGCGCCGCGCTCGCCGACGCCGTACGCATCGAGGGTGAGGCCGAGGCCGCCGCGATCGGGGCGAAGGGCGCCGCCGAGGCCGAGGCGATGCGGTTGAAGGCCGACGCGTTCTCGCAGTACGGCGACGCGGCCGTGCTGCAGATGCTCGTCGAGGTGCTGCCGCAGGTCGTGGCCAAGGCGTCCGAGCCGCTCAGCGCGATCGACAAGATGACGGTGATCTCGACGGACGGGGCGAGCCAGTTGTCCCGTACGGTCGCGGACAACGTCGCCCAGGGGGTCGAGCTGCTCAGCTCCACGACCGGGGTCGACCTGCCCGAGCTGCTCCGCCGGATCACGGCGCCCGAGCCGGCCACGGCGGCGCCGCCCGCCAACGGCAAGGTCGACGTGACCGACTGACCGACTGACGGCACGGCCTTCGTCCGCGGGGCCGAGTGGGCTGCTCGCGCAGTTCCCCGCGCCCCTGAGCGTCCGCGCTCCTGAGCGCCCAGGCGCCCAGGAGCGCGGACGAACCCGTTCCGCCGGCCCGCCGTAGGGTGAACGCGACACGCAGATCGACATCGGACAAGGGACCAGTCATGGGCATTCCACGCCTGAGCAGTACGCCGTTGCCGGGGATCGGGGTGCGGTACGACCTGACGACCCGCGAGCAGCGCCGCATCTCGGTGGTCGCGCACCGGGACGGCGGCCGGACGCTCAGCGCGTACCGGAAGGACGACCCGGACGCCTGCGCCCTGTCCGTGAGGCTCTCCGCAGGAGAGTCCGCAGCGGTGATCGACGCGCTGATGCCCGACCACCACAGCCCCAGCATGCTGTCCACGACCGAGCTGGGCCTGGTGGCCGAACGCATCGAGCTGTCGTCGGTCTCGCACTGGAACGGACGGCTGCTGGGCGAGACCTGCATGCGTACCGAGACCGGTGTGTCGATCGTCGCCGTACTGCGCCGCGCCGAGGCCATCCCCTCGCCGAAGCCGGACTTCCGGCTGGCCGGCGGGGACACCCTGATCGTGATCGGCACCCGCGAGGGCGTGGAGTCGGCCGCGACCATACTCGGAAGGGAGTGACACGTGCACTCATCCGCGGTCTTCCTGATCGAGTTCGGTGCCATCATCCTCGGTCTCGGACTGCTCGGCCGGTTCGCCGGACGCTTCCAGTTCTCACCGATACCGCTCTACCTGCTCGCCGGGCTGGCCTTCGGAGAGGGCGGACTGCTGCCGCTGGGCACCAGCGAGGGGTTCGTCGCGATCGGCGCCGAGATCGGCGTCATCCTGCTGCTGCTCATGCTCGGCCTGGAGTACACGGCCACCGACCTGGTCTCCAACCTCAAGACCCAGTACCCGGCGGGCCTGGTGGACGCCGCTCTGAACGCCGTGCCCGGCGCGGCGATGGCGCTGCTGCTCGGCTGGGGTCCGGTGGCCGCCGTCGTCCTCGCCGGAGTCACCTGGATCTCCTCCTCCGGCGTCATCGCCAAGGTCCTCGGCGACCTGGGCCGGCTCGGCAACCGTGAGACCCCGGTGATCCTCAGCATCCTGGTCCTTGAGGACCTCTCCATGGCGGTCTACCTGCCGATCGTCACCGCCCTGCTGGCCGGTGCCGGTCTGGCGGCGGGCAGTGCCACGCTCGCCATCGCGCTCGGTGTCGCCGGACTCGTCCTCGTCGTCGCGGTGCGCTACGGCCGGCACATCTCCCGCTTCGTCTCCAGAGACGACCCCGAGAAGCTCCTGCTGGTGGTGCTGGGCCTGACCCTGCTGGTCGCCGGTGTGGCACAGCAGCTCCAGGTCTCCGCGGCCGTGGGTGCGTTCCTCGTCGGCATCGCGCTGTCGGGGGAGGTGGCCGAGGGGGCGCACGGGCTGTTGTCGCCGCTGCGGGACCTGTTCGCCGCCGTGTTCTTCGTCTTCTTCGGGCTGCACACCGATCCGGCGAGCATCCCGCCCGTCCTGGTGCCCGCGCTGGCGCTGGCCCTCGTCACCACCGGCACGAAGATCGCCACGGGTTACTGGGCCGCCAAGCGGGCCGGCATCTCCGCGAAGGGGCGTTGGCGGGCCGGGGGCACGCTGGTGGCGCGCGGCGAGTTCTCCATCGTCATCGCCGGGCTGGCCGTCACCTCCGGCATCGAGCCCCGGCTCGGCCCGCTGGCCACGGCGTACGTGCTGATCCTGGTCATCGTCGGCCCGCTCACCGCGCGGTACACGGAGCCGGTGGCCACGTGGGTGACCGGGCGCTCGCGCGGGTCCGCTCCCGCGGAGGCCGGGGCCGAGCCCGAGGCGGATGCCGAGTCGGAGTCGACTCAGGACCGGGACCTCGTTCCCAGCCCCGACACTGGCGCTGAGAAGTAGGCCCGTCTCCTCGTCACATGCGGCCGCGCGGGGCATGGCCCCGCGCCCCTGAAAAGCGGGGCTGCGCTCCTGGCTCCTATTTTTCAGGGGCGCGGGCCGGGTCGACCGTCTCGCCCGGGATGACACGAGGCGCGACCGTCCCCTCCTCGGCGGCCTTCTTCTCGGCCTTGAGGATGCGCGCCGACTTGCCCGCGGAACGGACCAGTTCCGGGCCCTTCTTCACGGCCAGGGCGACGATGACGACGACGAGGATGACGGCCAGTTCGCTCAGCCCGAACATACGGTTCCTGTCTTCCGGGGTGTCCTGCGAGACGTCTTGCGGGGGCGTCTCGCGGGGTGGTCGTCAGACACCGACGCCGAAGTCGGACGCGATGCCCGCCAGACCGGACGCGTATCCCTGGCCCACCGCACGGAACTTCCACTCGGCACCGTGGCGGTACAGCTCGCCGAAGACCATCGCCGTCTCGGTGGCGGCGTCCTCGGACAGGTCGTAGCGGGCGATCTCGGCGCCGCCGGCCTGGTTGACGACCCGGATGAAGGCGCCCCGGACCTGGCCGAAGCTCTGGCCGCGGCTCTCGGCGTCGTGGATGGAGACCGGGAAGACGATCTTCGCGACCTCGGCGGGCACGGTGGCCAGGTTCACCTTGACGGACTCGTCGTCGCCCTCGCCCTCACCGGTGAGGTTGTCACCGGTGTGCTCGACCGAACCGTCCGGGCTCTTCAGGTTGTTGTAGAACACGAAGTGCTGGTCGGAGAGGACCTTGCCCGACTCGTCGACCAGCAGCGCGGAGGCGTCGAGGTCGTAGTCGGTGCCCGTCGTGGTCCGCACGTCCCAGCCGAGGCCGACCAGTACGGCGGTCAGGCCCGGTGCCTCCTTGCTGAGCGAGACATTGCCGCCTTTGGACAGGGAAACTCCCACGCTGCTCTCCTTGCTTGGTGAGTGTGTACGTCGTGGTGCAAAATCTACAGCACTGTAGAAAATAAGAAAGGAGGCAGGACGTGACGGACCGGCGGCAGCGTCCCCCACGACGGGGACAGGGCGAGCTGGAGGCGCAGGTCCTGTCGGCCCTGCGCGCGGCCGGAGGTCCCGCGACCGCGGGCTGGGTGCAGGAGCGGATCGGCGGCGGCCTCGCCTACACGACGGTGATCACGATCCTGACCCGGCTGCTGGACAAGGGCGCGGTGACCCGTGAGCGGGAGGGCCGGTCCTTCGCCTGGACCCCGGCCTCGGACGAGGCGGGCCTCGCCGCGCGCAGGATGCGCAAGGTGCTGGACGGCGAACTGGACCGGGAGGCCGTCCTGGCCAGCTTCGTGACCTCCCTGGAGCCGAACGACGAACGGCTGCTGCGTGAACTGCTGGGCCACCCCGAGGCGGAGAGGAAAGACTGAGGCCCATGGGAGACCCAGGTGGGGTCCAGGTGAGACCCACGGGTTCTCGTGGACGGCGGACCTGTCAGCCCTCTTCCTCATCGCCCTCGAAGAAGTCGCCGGCCTCGTCGATGACTTCGGCCGCCACCAGGCCGCCGGCGACGCCGACGGCGAGTCCCACCGCGCCCGCGGCGACCGCCGTGCCGATGCCGGGCACCGACCGCTCGTGCCGCTCATGCCGCTCGTGCCGGTTGTGTCCGTACGCGGCGTCGGGGCCGTACGACTCCCGGTGCTCGACCAGTTCCCGGACCCAGCCGTCGACCACGGTCGTCCAGTCCTGGTGCCCGACTCCCTCGTGGGAGACGGTGAAGCGGGTGAGCGCGTCGTCGCCCGAGGAGAAGAGGCCGCCGCGCTTGTCCGCCTCCAGGACCACCTCCATACCGGCCGGGGAGGCGAGGAAGGTCAGCTCGATCTCGTTGACCGCGTGGGCGTACTCGGCCGACGGGGTGAGTTCGAGCTCCTGGTAGAAGGGGAGTTGCTGGCCCGTGCCGCCGATCCGGCCCAGTTCCAGGTCCGCGGACCTGAAGCCGAAGCCGAGCTGCCCGAAGGCTTCCAGGATCGCCTCCTGCGCGGGCCGGGGCGCCACGTTCAGCCGGTCCAGGTCGCCGTTGTCCTTCGCGCCCGCCACCGACAGCTCCGTGCGCAGCCCGAGAACGATGCCCAGCTCCTGCCCGTACAGCTCGGTGACGGGGGTCTCCCACGGGAGCGTGATGTCGAACGGGACGGTCCGCTCCTCGTCCCCGGCGAGGCGGAAGCCGCCCCCGACGGGGTACCGGTCGAAGACGACCGTGCCCTCGCTCTCCCCTTCCGCGTGTTCGGCCTCGGCGCGCGCGACCAGTTCCAGCGTGATCTGCTCTATGTCGAAGTCCGCGTCACCGCCCTTGAGCCGGACCTCGCCCGACAGCGTGCCGCCGGGCAGCGCCGGGCCCGGACTCAGGACCGTGTCCACCGTGGGGCCGCCCACGCCGAGTGATCCGAGCAGCCGTTTGAACACCATTGAGGGGTCCACTCCTTCATGTGCGGGTGGGTCTGGCTCTACGTACACGTGGAAGATTACGGGCGGCCGGTCGTCCCAAGATCCGGAGCCCCCGCGCGAGGGCCTGCATCGGACGGTGAGGACGCCAACACCTCTGCGGGACTCACCACCGGGTGCCCCAACTCGCGGGCAGACCCAACATGCTGACATGCAGTCAGGGAAGTTACGGAGATCGCCGCGTCGACCCCGGGCTGCGCGCGCTCCGCGGCCGACTCGCGGCCGACTCGCGGCCCCTCCCGTGCCTCATGGGCGTCCGCGGGGGCACAGCAGCTCCAGTCGCCCTCCGTGACGACGCGGACGACACGCGCTGATCGGTGCACCCGGGCCAGGGGGGTATGAGCTGCATCACTCACCCCTGCCGCCTCTGGACGACCTACTTTGCGATTCCTTTACACTGGGGGGACGTGCGAGTGACGGCTCGCGATGACGACGAAGGAGTAGCGGTTCCACCATGGGTGAACCTCCCAGTACCAGCCGTGCCGTTCCCGGCCCGAGACGCATGCGTACCGGAGTGGGGGTGGCACGGTGACCGAGATCCTGCTGCTTCTGCTCGCCCTGTCGCTCACCCTCGCCTGCGCGCTCTTCGTGGCGGCCGAGTTCTCCCTGACCACCGTCGAGCGCGGTGATCTGGAGCGGGCGGCCGAGGCGGGCGAGCGAGGCGCGGACGGTGCGCTGAAGGCCGTCCGGAAGCTGACGTTCCAGCTGTCCGGTGCCCAGCTGGGCATCACCGTCACCTCCCTGGTGATCGGCATGCTCGCCGAACCGTCGCTGGCGGTGCTCCTGGAGGGGCCGCTGAAGGCCATCGGCCTGGGCGGCGCCGCCTCGACCGCGGCGACCGTCCTGGGCGTGGTGGTCTCCACCGTCGTCCTGATGGTGGTCGGCGAGCTGGTGCCGAAGAACTGGGCGATCTCGCGCCCGCTGGCCGTCGCGAAGGTGGTCGCGGGACCGCAGCGCGGTTTCACGGCGGCGTTCGGCCCGTTCATCCGGCACCTCAACAACACCGCGAACCGTTTCGTACGCCGCTTCGGTCTGGAGCCCGCCGAGGAGCTGGCCTCCGCGCGCGGCCCCGAGGAACTCGTCGCGCTGGCCCAGCACTCGGCCGCGCAGGGAGCGCTGGAGCAGGACTCCGCCGAACTGTTCGTCCGTACGCTGCACCTGGGCGAGCTGACCGCCCAGAACGTGATGACGCCCCGCGTCGACGTGCGGGCGCTGGAGGCCCACGCCACGGCCACCGACGCCGCCAACCTCACCTACGTGACCGGCCTGTCCCGCTTCCCGGTCTACCGCGACAGCCTGGACGAGGTCGTCGGCACGGTCCACATCCGTGACGTACTCGCCCTGGAGCCCGGCAAGCGGGCCGTGACCCTCGTCACCGAGCTGGCCACGGCCCCGCTCCTGGTGCCGGACAGTCTGTCCGCGGACCGGCTCCTGGAACGCATGCGCACGGCCCGCACGATGGCCGTCGTCATCGACGAGTACGGCGGCACGGCGGGCGTGGCCACGGTGGAGGACATCGTGGAGGAGGTCGTCGGCGAGGTCCGTGACGAGCACGACCCCGTCGAGGTGCCCGATCTGCTGCCCGCCCCCGCCGCGGCGGACGGCCGCGCGGCCTGGGAGGCGGACGGCGGCGTACGGCTCGACGAGCTGGCCGTAATAGGCCTGCGCGCGCCGGACGGGCCGTACGAGACGGTCGCGGGGCTGGTCGCCACCAGGCTCGCCCGGATCCCGGCCGAGGGCGATGTCCTCGACCTGGACGGCTGGCGCCTGGACGTCCTCGACGTGGAGCACCACCGGGCCGACCGGGTCCGCATCACCGAACCGGTCGGCGAACAGGCCGAGGAGCCGGTCGGCAGGTCGGCCGGCAAGCCGGTCGGCCAGAGCGTGCGGGAGTCCCGATGAACACGTCCACCACCATCCAACTGGTCATCGGCGCCCTGACCCTGCTGACCAACGCGTTCTTCGTCGGCGCCGAGTTCGCCCTGATCTCCGTACGCCGGAGCCAGATCGAACCGCTGGCCCAGGAGGGCAACAAGCGGGCCCGCATGACCCTGTGGGGACTGCGGCACATCTCGGCGATGATGGCGACCGCCCAACTCGGCATCACCGTCTCGTCGCTGGTGCTGGGCGCGGTCGCCGAGCCGGCCATCGCGCACCTGCTGGAGCCCGCCTTCGAGGCGGCCCACATCCCGCACGGTCTGGTGCACCCGATCGCCTTCGTGATCGCGCTCACCGTGGCGACGTATCTGCACATGCTGTTCGGCGAGATGGTCCCGAAGAACATCGCGCTCGCCGCGCCCGCGCAGACCGCGCTGCTCCTCGGCCCGGCACTGGTGGCCCTCACCCGGGCCCTCAAGCCGTTCATCTTCGGCATCAACGCCTTCGCCAACACCCTGCTGAAGCTGTTGCGCGTCGAGGCCAGGGACGAGGTGGAATCGGCCTTCACGGACGACCAGCTCGCCCGTATGGTCGTCGACTCCAGCGAGGCCGGACTCCTCACGGCCGCCGACGGCGAACGGCTGCGCGACGCCCTGGAGCTGGGCACCCGCCCGGTCGGCGAGATCCTCGTCCCGGCCCAGCGGATGCGTACGGTCGACGACACCGTGACCCCGGCCAGGCTGGAGCGCGCGGCCGCCGAGGCCGGCTTCTCACGGTTCCCCGTGACGGGCGGGGACGGCACGCTGCTCGGCTACCTCCACATCAAGGACACCCTCGGCGTCACCGACCGCGACAGCCCGTTCCCCCGGGCCGCCCTGCACCCGGTGACCCGCGTCCGTATCGACACCCCGCTCGACGACACGCTCACCGCGTTGCGGGCCACCGGCAGCCACCTCGCGGCGGTGACCGGCGAGGCGGGCAAGGTCCTCGGCTTCGTCACGATGGAGGACGTCCTGTCGGAGCTGGTCGGGCCGTCCCCGGCGGGCGTCTGACCATGTGAGCGGGCGGTCACCTCAGTGGTCTGCGGATCCACAGTTCCTGGGTGACCGCGTGCGCGGCGGCGCCGGCTCCGGAGCCGGCGCCAGGAACCGAGGTGGGGCCGAGGGTCGAAACGCCGGACCTCGACCATCCCCAGGAGCGGAATGCCTCCGACGCCGCGTTCCCCGGACCGCTGCCGGGGCCGCTGTCGCCGCTGCCGTCGCCGGGGCGTTCCGTGGTCGCGACGACCAGGTCGGTGTCGAGCCGGATCAGCAGGCGTTCGACCAGACGCGTGGCGATGCCGAGACGGCGGTGGGCCGGCAGCACCATCAGGTCGGCGAGCAGGAAGGTACGGCCCGAGGCGGTGAGTTCCTGGACATCGTCCGGCAACTCCCCCCGGAAGTCGGACCCCCACTCCCCGGTGGACGGCACCCGGAACCCGTAGGCACAGCCGACCGTCCCGGCCGTGTCGGCGACCACCATGTCGAAGCCGGTGTGCTGCACATGCTGCTCAAGGCGCAGCAGAAAGCCCTGGCGGTCGTGATGTTCCGGCCCCGCCGCACCCCGGTACGCGCCGGCGTACACGTCCGCGACGGCGTTCCGCTGTTGCTCGGCCTGCCACCGGGACAGTCTGCGCAAGTACACCTCTGCCATACGGGCCTCCCCCCGGCCGCGGGACGGACATCCCCGGACTCGGCATCATCACAGCAGGAGCCGCCGTGGTAAACGGTGCGTCGTCACCGGCAGATGATGCCCCGTCATATGAGAGAAGGCGAGGGGGCGGAGAGGGAGGGGCGGGAGGGGGCGCGGGGAGTCATGAGCTGTCCGGGGCCCGCGCCGTGCGGTAGTGGACGACATCGTCCGGTGGTCGACGGACCGGAGGGCTGGGCACGGCCGCCGGTCTCGCCTACGCTCGGAACAGAATGACGAACAGGGCTCATCTTGAGCCCGCGAACGATGTCGAAGCCGTGTACGCGGCTTCCCTCGCGCCCCCAGCCCCCGGGTGCATCAGCTCTTGATCCCGGGCGCCAGGACGAGGCGATCGCCACCGCCGAGGAGACTCTCTCCCGCCGCTTTCTCGCGAGCGGGTCCCTGTCCACATGTCCCTTGCGAATCCTCCGGCGGTGCACTCCCGCGTGCCGTCGCGATCCGACGAGGGATCTCCAGCCCTGGAACCGCTGCCGGGGGGCGGCGCGGAAGGGCGGTGCGGTCGCCGCCGGTGGGCACGACACCGGCGGCGGCCGGCACACCGGAGTGACCTCCGGCAGCGAGCGTCAGCCGATGCACACCACGAGCAGGCAGAGCTGTGACGGTGAGGTCGCTGTCGGCGCGGGGCTCGCCGGCGACGTACCCGGGTCCGAGCTGCCCGTACCGCCCGTGTCGCTCGACTCGTCGGACCCGTCCGATCCGCCGGTGGCGGGAACCGACGGCTGCTGTGACGCGGTGCCGGTCGGAGTCTCGGAGGACGACGAGGACGAGGACGAGGACGCGTTGCGCGACCCCAGGTCGGACGCGGCCGACGGTGTCGTGTTCGGAGAGGGAACGGCGGCCGGCCGGGAACCCTGCGGCGCGAGAGAGGTCGGGGCGGCTGCGCTCCGCCGACCCGGTCCGTCGCCGTTCGCGGGTGACTGGGTGGAAGAGGCGTCCGAGGACCGCTGGACGTCGTCCGGCCGTGCCGACGACGGGCGGGTGTACTGCGACGGCTCTTCCTCCACGGAGCCGGCGCGCCCGCCCGCGGCCTCCGGTGCCGAGGCGGCCTCCGCCCGGTCGGCCGAGTTCTGGTTCATCGCGGTGAAGGTCAGGCCGCCTCCGACGAGCGCGACGGCGGTCGCGACCACGGCCCGGCGCTGGTTCTTCTTCCAGCGGGCACGCTGGCGGCGCCGCGCGGCACGCCCCTGCGGTGCGGGCGCCGCACCCTCGAAACCGTCGTACGGGCCCTCGCCGTCGTACGGGTCCTCGCCGGGGTTCGGGGCCGAGTACGGGGCCGGGGCAGTGTCCGGGGCCTCGACCAGGCCCACGCCCATGCCCCCGCGCGCGGGCTCCCATACCGGGGCGGCGTCCGCCGCCGCGCTTCCGGCGGCCATGGTGACCCGGGGCTGGACGGCGTGGCGGCTGACGACGACCGGGGCGATGTCGGGGGCATAGGCGCCGCACCCGGGACACACCAGGGCGCCGTTGAGATGCCGACGGCACGAGGAGCAGTAGTCCATCAGCGTCTTCCTGAGTTGACTCGCCGTCGACCCGCCGGGCCGCTGCCTGGTCGTGGTCGTACGCGGGTACGTGAGGTCGAGGGACCAGTCACGCTAACGAGGCTTTCCAGGGACCAGGTGCAGCCTGTGTGACGCTCCTGCACGGATTCTCCGGGGTTCACGTGCAAGGTTGTGCGCATCCGGCACCGGCCGTGCCCTCGCGGCCCCGGCGCTCCGCCGCTGGTTCCGAGGGCGAAGGCGCGGGCGAAAGTGCCGGCGAGGGCCCGGGTGACGGTTCGGGTGACGGTCCGGTCGGCGGCTGTTCAGGAAGAGCCGGAACCGTCCGGTACCTGGCTCGCGCCGTGGCGGAACCCGGCGTTGATGCGCTGTGCTTCCTCAAGCTGGTCCTCAAGGATGACGATGCGGCAGGCGGCCTCGACCGGGGTGCCCCGGTCGACCAGCTCGCGGGCGCGAGCGGCGATCCGGAGCTGGTATCGGGAGTAGCGCCGGTGCCCGCCCTCGGAACGCAGCGGAGTGATGAGCCGGGCCTCGCCGATGGCCCGGAGGAATCCCGGGGTGGTGCCGAGCATCTCGGCGGCCCGGCCCATCGTGTACGCGGGGTAGTCGTCGTCTTCCAGACGATTGCTCAGTGGATTGTCTGCTGTCATGTCACCTCGTTCTGCAACGCGTCGAGGGGCCCTGGTGCCGTACGGCACCAGGGCCCCGAAGGAAATTGAACACCATCTGCCGACGTTACTGTCGCGCCGACCTTCTGTTTCCGCCGCCCGGCCCGGGAGAGGGCAGGGAGTACGGGGATCGCAGTTGCGTGACCGGGGACCACCTTCCATTCCGGGGCCTTGCGGTACCCGGTCCGAACGCTCTCGGGCCGGGCGATCCTGATGGCGTCTGCTCCCTCCGTCCTTCCTCGGGATCAGTGGGTTTGTTCCGTCGGCGGCTCCTGGGCCTGCGAGCCGCCCAGTGCGGCTGTCAGTCCCGTCACCGTCCTGCGAACACTTGGCTTCGGAACTCCACAACCGCCCTGAACTGCGTACTTCTCCTACTTCTACCCGTACTTCTACCCGCCAGTTCGTGTCTGCCGGGCCTTGCGTGATCTCGTCTACAAGAGAAACCTTAGCCACGCACGCGACCAATGTCTACCCTGGCAAACACAGATTTTGAGCGGCATAGGTCCCAAATATCCTGGTGTCATCTCTGCGGGAGGTGAAACGGGAGGTGAGACGGGGGGTGATGGGGGAACGACCACTGGATAGAATCGGCTTCCATGTCGAACCCTGACGAACTGCTCGTCGGCATCTCAGCCCTGGTGGAGTCCGGGCACAGCAATCGGATGTCGCTGACCGTGGTTGCCGGTGGTGCTGTCATCACCGGCCGACTGGCCCCCGAATCCGTATGGCGGGAGCGGGTCTCGGAAGTGCTGAAGGACTCGGACCATCTCGGCCCGTTCTCCGACGTCTTCTTCGCGGACCGGCCGCAGGACCGCGCCGACCGTGACGCGGAGCCCACGCATCTGCACTTCCATCTCGCCCGGATCCTGCAGGGCAACGTCGGAATTCCCGAGACCGGCGGGATGTACCGCGTCGCGATCAAGGACGTCAGCGCCTGGACCGTGGGTGACTTCAGCTACTCCGACCACTGAGCCACCGAACTGCCGACCACCGAACTGCCCACCACCGAGCCGCCGTAGCGGCGGGCGATGAAAACGACAGAACGACAAAGGGCCCTGCCGATGTGCATCGGCAGGGCCCTTCATCGCTGTACTGCTACCGGGCTGTACCGGTACCAGCCGCTGTCCTGCGTGTCAGCCGGCGACGCCCGCGGCCACCGCCGCGTTCGAGCTCGCGTCCACGTCCGCCGTCACGTCCACATCCGCATGTGCCGGCACGTCCGCCGTCACGTCTGCATGTGCCGTCACGTCGGTCGTCACGTCCGCATCCGCCGGGGCGTCCACGGTCGTGGTCGCGTCCGCGGACGTGACGACGTCCTCGGCCGCAGCGGTGGTCGCCGTCGCAGTCGCCGGGGACTCGGGGTCGCCGAGCATCGCCGACGCGTTCTGGAGCGGGGTGAGGGGGCGCGGGGCGGGCGTGGGCTCCGGGGCGCTGCGGCAGGTGAAGCCGAGCCGGGCCATGGCCCGGGTGACCTCTGCGCCGGTGAAGTCGCGGCGGTCCTGCCGGGTGATGACTTCGCCCACCTGCTTGACGGGGTACTGGCGGCGGCCGATGAGCACGGACTCACCCGTGATGGCCTCGGGCTTGATGCCCTTCATCGAGTCCAGCACCCCGTTCTTGGTGAGGTCGAACGGGAACCGGGCGATGACACAGCGCATGATGCCTCACAGTCACAGAGAAGAGACAGGGAAGAGAGGAAAAGCTAAGCGGACCGGACGCGCCGGGGCCAGGGCCTGTCTGACGTGACAGGCCCTGGACAGGGCCTAGGCTGCCGCGTCGACGGCGGACGAGCGCGGCGCCGAGCGGCGTACCGCGTCGCCGGTGGACCGGCTCCGGCTGCCGCGGCCGCGCCGGCCGCGGGACGCCGAGGAGGGTGCGGAGGAGGCGTTGCGCCGGGGGCGTTCCGAGGCGGGCGCGGTGATGGTGACGGGGACACCCGAGGGGGTCTGTGCGCCGGTGATGCGGTTCAGCTCGGCTTCGCCCGAGCGGACCTGGGTGGTCTGCGGGTTGATGCCGGCGGCGACCAGCAGGCGGCTCATCTCGCGGCGCTGGTTGGGGGTCACCAGCGTGACGACGCTGCCGGACTCACCGGCACGGGCCGTGCGGCCGCCCCGGTGCAGGTAGTCCTTGTGGTCGGTGGGCGGGTCGACGTTCACGACCAGGTCGAGGTTGTCGACATGGATTCCGCGTGCCGCGACGTTGGTCGCCACCAGGACCGTCACATGTCCGGACTTGAACCGCGACAGCGTCCGCGTGCGCTGCGGCTGGGACTTGCCGCCGTGCAGGGCCGCGGCCCGTACACCGCTGTTCAGCAGGTGGTCGGTCAGCCGGTCCACCGCGTGCTTGGTGTCCAGGAACATGAGCACGCGGCCTTCGCGGGCCGCGATCTCGGTGGTCGTCCGCTGCTTGTCCGCGCCGTGCACGTGCAGGACGTGGTGCTCCATGGTGGTCACCGCACCCGCGGACGGGTCGACGGAGTGGACCACGGGGTCGGTCAGGTAGCGGCGGACCAGCAGGTCGACGTTACGGTCCAGCGTGGCCGAGAACAGCATCCGCTGGCCGCCGGGGCGTACCTGGTCGAGCAGCTCGGTGACCTGGGGCATGAAGCCCATGTCGGTCATCTGGTCGGCCTCGTCGAGCACGGTGATGTCAACCTGGTCGAGGCGGCAGTCGCGGCGGTCGATGAGGTCCTTGAGCCGGCCGGGCGTCGCGACGACGACCTCCGCGCCGGCCCGCAGCGCACCGGCCTGCTTGCCGATCGACATGCCGCCGACCACGGTGGTCAGCCGCAGCCGCAGGGAGCGGGCGTACGGGGTGAGCGCGTCGGTGACCTGCTGGGCCAGCTCGCGGGTGGGTACGAGGACGAGGGCCAGCGGCTGGCGCGGCTCGGCGCGGCGGCCTGCCGTACGGGCGAGCAGCGCGAGGCCGAAGGCCAGGGTCTTGCCCGAGCCGGTGCGGCCACGGCCGAGTACGTCACGGCCCGCGAGGGAGTTCGGCAGGGTCGCCCCCTGGATCGGGAACGGTACGGTCACGCCCTCATGGGCGAGGGCGGCCAGCAGCTGCTCCGGCATGTCGAGTTCGGCGAACGCCTCGACGGCGGGCAGCGCCGGGGTGACCGTCTTCGGGAGGGCGAACTCGCCCTGGGGGCCGCTCTGCCGGCGTCCGCCGTAGCCTTCGCTGCGGCGCGGGGCGCTGGAGCGGTAGCCGCCCTTTGCGGAGCCCGAGCCGGAGCCCGAGCTCGAGCCCGGATTTCCGGTGCGGGTGCGGGAGTAGCGGTCGTTCGTGCGCGTGCGGTTCACGTGGAACCTTCCTTGACGTGGCGCGTATCAAGGAATTCCCGCGGAAAACAAGCAGCGCAGAGAATTGCAAGAACGAGCCGAAGAAAAAGGGAGCAGATTCGGTTGGAAAACCGAACCGATGGGGAATATTCGCTGGAGGCCTTGCCGGAGCGCGTTGCGCGGCTCCTTGGACGGGGTCGGTCGTTCCGTGCGGGAGACTGCGGAGGATTTTCATCCGGAGCTCGGACGGAGGACCCCGAGGAGGGTGGCGAAGAGCGGGTCGCGATTCCCCTGGAATGCAGCGAGCTGGGGCCCGCACCCCAAGGTGCGGGCCCCAGCTGCGAAGTGCGTGCCGACGTCAGGCGGGAACGATGTTCTCGGCCGTCGGGCCCTTCTGGCCCTGCGCGATGTCGAACGTGACCTTCTGGCCCTCGTTCAGCTCGCGGAAGCCCTGGGCGGCAATGTTCGAGTAGTGGGCGAAGACGTCAGCGCCGCCGCCGTCCTGCTCGATGAAGCCGAAGCCCTTTTCTGCGTTGAACCACTTCACGGTACCGGAAGCCATGTTTATCTCCTTCGGGGCGGTTTCGGAGCGCACACTGTGTGCACACCGTGTCGCCGTGATGATCACCCCGCCGGAAATAACCGGAGCCATAAAGGATCCCCACCCGAATGAACTGGTGGGGACACCTGCAAGATTTCGGGAACCACAACTGCAACTGATGTCGAGACTAGCACGCTGCGATCGGCCCTGCGTGATGACGAAATCCGCCCCGCCTGTCGGGTAAGCAATATTCATCGCGCGTCGAGCCGAATTCTCATCTTGCGGGCACAGATATTGGCGAGCCCGGGGCGCATGGTTTCTGCCTGCTGTCAGGGCTGTACTGGCAGGCTCCAGCAGTTGGAGGTGGCCCGCTCGCCCGACAACCGGTCGGTCAGCCAGTTGACGGCGTCACCCTGGTCGGTCAGCAGCGGGGCGAAGTGGTTGAGCAGTGCGCTGCCGACGCCCGGCAGGACGACGGGCTTGTATGTGACGTTGGCCCCTTTGCGACACCAGTCGACGGCGAGGTCCCGGGACTGGCCGTGGGGGACGAGGTTGTCGCTGACGCCCGTGGCGAGCCGGACGGGACCGGAGGGCTTGAGCCTGCCGATGCGCTGACCGTCCAGGAACGTCCTGAGCTCGGGCGTGGTGGCGATGATGTCGCTGATGGTGCGGCCGTCGGTCGTCCACTTGGTGCTCTTGGTGTAGCCGTAGCCGAAGAGGGCGTCACCGACGCACATGGTGGACAGATCGGTGAGGGCCGCCTTTCCGGCCGCGTTCAGATGTGCCTCCGCGATCGGCTTCAGCTTCGGGTCGGACTGAAGGAAGCCGTTGAGCGACCAGCCCAGCGCCCCGGCCAGCTCGCTGCCGTCGATGGCCTTGGTGACGGAGGCCAGGTCGGCGGGGGGTGCGCCCGCGTAGGTTCCGGAGAGGGTGACGTCGGGTGCGTAGGAGGACTGGAGTTCGGCGGCCGCGGCCGCCGCTCCGCCGCCCTGGCTGTATCCGTACAGCCCGACCGGGGAGCCGGCGGTGACCGAGCTGCCGCCGACCGAGTGGGCCGCGCGCACGGCGTCCAGGACCGCGTGTGCCTCGTCGACCCGGTCGACGTAGGTGTGCAGCCGGTCGGTCGCGCCGAGGCCCGCGTAGTCGGTGACGACCACGGCGGTGCCCTTGGCGAGGAGCCGGTAGATCGCCAGGTCCTCGTAGCCGACGGACACCGTCTCACCGTTGAACGACAGCGGGTGTTCGAGGCCCATGGAGGCGGCGCACTGGTCGCCCTGGCCCAGCGTGCCGGGCGCCACCGCGACCAGGGGCCGTGGCCCGCCGCCCTTCCACCGGGCCGTCGGCTCGATGTACGCCCCGGTGACCGCGACCGGCTTCCCGTTCGAGTCGGTGGACTTGTACATCAGCCGGGTCGCGCTGCCCGGCAGCGGCCCGTCGAGGCTGGGCAGGCTCAGGGCCAGCGGGAGCGGTTCGCTGCGGACGAGCGTGCCGTCGGCGGTGGGCAGGGTGGTGGGCGGGTTGTAGAAGGCGGGGATGGTGACGCCCCGGGAGACGACCTCGTCCGCCGCCGTGGCGGCGGTGGCCGTGAGGACCTGGGTACCGAGGCAGGCGGCGGCGGTGACTGCCGCGGCCAGCAGTTTTCTGCGTGCGGGCATGGCGAACCTCCTGTGGAGCGGGGTGGGGGAGTCGGCCGGCGGAGAGGTGGTTCGCCTGGAACTTACCTATGAGTAAGTTACTCGTGGTAGCAGTAGGAAGGTTACGGTTCGGTAACTTGACGGCCTGTCTAATAACCGGCCTCGTCGCGGCCTTGTGGCGGGCCCGTCGCGGTCATGGCGAGGCTGACCGGGTGCAGCCGGGGTGCTGCCTGGGCGCTGACCGGGTGCAGACCGGGTGCAGACCGGAGGCAGACCTTGGGCTGACAGGAGGAGTGCGTCCGTCGTACCCGAGGCGGACCCGGCGGCCCTTTCCTACTGCGTTCTGAGTAGCGGAATGTGTCGGCAGACGCACGACGACAGGAGGACCCTCCACCGGACAGCCTGGAGGGACATTCGGCACCAGATATGGAGACCTCCTGCCGTGGCTACTTTTCTGTACCGATTGGGCCGTCTGGCCTTCCGGCGTCGCTGGTACGTCGCCCTGATGTGGGCGGCCGTCCTGGCCGTGGTCGGCCTGGGCGCCATGAAGGCCCCGGCAGCCGCGGACGAGGGCTTCTCCATGCCGGGCATCGAGTCCCAGAAGGCGTTCGACCTGATGGAACAGCGCTTCCCCGGCGCGTCGGCCGACGGCGCGACCGCCCGGGTCGTCTTCGTCGCGCCGGGCGGTGAGAAGGTCACCGCCGCCGGCCACAAGAAGGCCGTCCAGCGGGCTGTGACCGAGCTGGCCGACGGCTCGCAGGTCGCGAGCGCCGCCGACCCCTTCAAGGCGAAGGCGGTCAGTGCGGACGGCACCACGGCGTACGCGACCGTCACCTACAAGGTCGCGGTCCCCGACCTCACCGACGCCAGCGTCTCCCAGCTGGACAAGGTGGTCGACGAGGCCCGCGGCTCCGGGCTGACCGTCGAGGCCGGCGGGACCGCGCTGGACGACGGCGGCGGACCGGGCGGAGCGGCCGAGCTGATAGGCGTCGCGCTGGCCGCGGTGGTCCTGCTGATCACCTTCGGGTCGCTCGCCGCGGCCGGGCTGCCGCTGCTGACCGCCCTCATCGGCGTCGGTGTGAGCATGGCCACGATCATGACCCTGGCCAGCACCCTCGGTCTGTCCACGACGACCGGCACCCTGGCGATGATGCTCGGGCTCGCGGTCGGCATCGACTACGCCCTGTTCGTGGTCTCGCGTTACCGCGAGGAGCGGGCCCGGGGGCGTGCGCCGCAGGAGGCGGTCGGGCTCGCGGCCGGTACGGCCGGTTCCGCCGTCGTCTTCGCGGGGCTCACCGTCGTCATCGCCCTCGCCGGGCTCGCGGTGGTCGGCATCCCGATGCTCACCAAGATGGGCCTGGCCGCGGCGGGCGCGGTCACCGTGGGCGTACTCATCGCGCTGACGCTCGTCCCCGCTCTCCTCGGCTTCTGGCCGAACGCCGTACTCACGCGCCGGGCCCGCCGAAGCGGCCGTGCCGAGAAGGCCGGCGGCCGTGACAAGAAGACAGAGGGACGCGCCGGGCAGGAGAGCGGACGCGTCGAGGAGAGCGCCAGGGACAACGGCGGCACCCGCTGGGCGCGGTTCGTGCTGCGCCGTCCCGTGCCCGTGCTGCTCCTCGGAGTGGTGAGCCTCGGAGTGCTCGCGGTGCCGGTGACCGGCCTGCAGCTGGGCATGCCCGGCGACGAGGCGAAGGCGACGTCCACCACCGAACGCCGGGCCTACGACGCGCTGGCCGAGGGCTTCGGGCCGGGCTTCAACGGTCCGCTGACCGTCGTCGTGGACGCCAAGGGCGACTCCGACGCGAAGGGCGCGGTGGATACCGTCTCCAAGGAGATCGGCGCCACGAAGGGGGTCGTGTCCGTCACACCGCCACGGTTCAACGAGGCCGGTGACACAGCGGTCTTCTCGGTCGTGCCCACCACCGCACCGACCGACGAGAAGACCAAGGACCTCGTACAGACCATCCGGGACGAGCGGTCCGGGGTCGAGTCCGAGACCGGCACGACCTTCGAGGTCACCGGCACCACCGCGCTGAACATCGACATCTCCGAAAAGGTCCAGGCGGCGCTGGTCCCGTACCTGGTCGTCGTGGTCGGCCTGGCGATCATCCTGCTGATGGTGGTCTTCCGTTCCCTGCTCGTCCCGCTGAAGGCGGCCCTCGGCTTCCTCCTGTCGGTCCTGGCGTCCCTCGGCGTGGTCGTCCTGGTCTTCCAGCAGGGCCACGGCGCCGGACTCATGGGCGTGGAGCAGACCGGGCCGATCATGAGCCTGATGCCGATCTTCCTGGTGGGCATCGTCTTCGGCCTGGCCATGGACTACGAGGTCTTCCTGGTCTCCCGGATGCGCGAGGCGTACGTCCATGGCGAATCGCCCCACCAGGCGGTCACCAGCGGGTTCCGGCACAGCGCCCGGGTCGTCGTGGCCGCCGCCCTGATCATGATCGCGGTCTTCGCCGGGTTCATCGGTGAGAGCGACTCCATGATCAAGATGATCGGGTTCGGGCTGGCCACCGCCGTCCTCTTCGACGCCTTCGTCGTACGGATGGCGATCGTGCCCGCCGTCCTCGCCCTGCTCGGCCACAAGGCCTGGTGGCTGCCGGGCTGGCTGGACAGGCTGCTGCCCCGCGTCGACGTGGAGGGCGAGGCGCTCAGCCGCCGGCCCGAGGCGGAACCGGCCCCCGCCGACGACACAGCCGACCTGGCAGGGGCGCGTACCTGAGTCACACCTGAGACGACCGACCGCCTTCCCCCGGCAGGGGCCGCCCGTGACGAACGACACGGGCGGCCCCGTCGACCGTTCGCAGCCACCGGCGTCCACGATGTCCACGATGGATGCAGCCCACCCACCGGACCCACCGGAGAACCCCATGTCCAGCAGCCTGGAGCGTTACACGGACCGCTTCGAGCAGTACGCGGACCGCCACACCCGAGCCGTCGACGTGGTGGTGGTCCTGGTGCTGATGGGCTGTGCGGTCCTGGGCGGCAACCTCACCCTGCCCGGCGCCGACCAACCCGACCAGGAGGGGGCCGCCGGCATCCTCATGGGCATCTCCTGCCTCGTCGCCCTGCTCAGGTACCGCAGTCATCCGCGGATCGCCGTCTTCGTGACCACGGTCTGCACCATGGTCGCGGTCATCCTCGGATATCTGCTCACCCCTCTTCTGCTGGCCCCCGTCATGGCCTCGCTCTACTGGCTGGCCACCCTCACCGACCGCAGGACCACCCGTTTCTACGGCCTCTGCGTCATGGTGCCGCTGACGGTCGCGTACGCGATCTCCGACTCCGTGGACAGCCTCTCCCTGCTGATCCGGATCGTCGGTCCCTTCTTCTGGCTGCTGCTGCCGCTCGCCGCCGGCAACATGACCCGGTTGCGACGCGCCTACCTGGCATCGGTGCAGGCCCGTGCCGAACACGCCGAGCGCACCCGCGAGGAGGAGGCGCGGCTGCGGGTCGCCGAGGAGCGCATGCGCATCGCCCGCGAGCTGCACGACGTGGTCGCCCACCATCTGGCCCTGGCCAACGCCCAGGCCGGCACCGCCGCCCACCTCGCGGTCAGCAACCCGGAGCAGTCGCGGAAGATACTCAACGACCTGACCGGGACCACGTCCTCCGCGCTGCGCGAGCTGAAGGCGACGCTGGGGCTGCTGCGCCGGAGCGACGACCCGGCAGGACCGTCCCTCGAACCGTCCCCCGGCCTCGACTGTCTGCCCGACCTGGTCGCGTCGTGCGCGTCCGCGGGGGTCGCCGTCACGGTGACCACGGAGGGCGAACCGCGGGCGCTCTCACCCGGGGTGGACCTGACGGCGTACCGGATCGTGCAGGAGGCGCTCACCAACGTGACCAAGCACGCCGGCGCGGAGACCGCGGAGGTGCGTCTCGCCTACGTCACCTCCCGGCTGCTGATCACGGTCACCGACGACGGACCTGGGGTCTCCGCGTCCGCGGCTGTCCCGGCCGCCCCCACCGCCCCCTCCGCGGTGGGGGCGGCCGGGCAGAGCCGCGGCTTCGGGATCGTGGGCATGTGCGAGCGGGCCCAGTCCATCGGCGGGGAACTCCGGGCCGGCCCCCGCCCGGACGGTGGCTTCGAGGTCACCACCGCGCTGCCGCTCCAGCCGTCGATGACGATGACGGGGGCTGCCGGAACTGCCGGAGCCGCCCTCGGGGCTCTGGGGGCTCTGGGAGCGGCGAGGCCCGCCAACTTCTCCGAAAGCGGAAAGCCATGACCATCAGGGTGCTGCTCGCCGACGACCAGGCCCTGCTGCGGGCCACCTTCCGGATCCTGATCGATTCCTGCGACGACATGACGGTGGTCGGCGAGGCCTCCGACGGCGCGGAGGCGGTGGACCTGACCCGTGCCCACCACCCCGACATCGTCCTCATGGACATCCGTATGCCGGGTGTGGACGGCCTCGCCGGCACGTCCGCCATCTGCGCCGACCCGGAACTGTCCGCCACCCGCGTCCTCATCCTGACCACCTTCGAGACCGAGGACTACGTCGCCCAGGCGCTGCGCGCGGGAGCAAGTGGTTTCCTCGGCAAGGACGTCACCGCCGACACCCTGCTGGACGGCCTGAGAACCGTGGCCTCCGGAGAGGCCCTGCTCTCACCCGGCGCCACCCGCACGCTCATCACCCGCTTCCTCACGTCCCCCGAGCCGGGGGCTCAACTGGCGCCCCCGGAACGCCTGGCCGAGCTGACGGCGCGCGAACGCGAGGTCATGGCCCTGGCGGCGGAGGGCAAGTCCAACACCGAGATCGCCGAGGACCTCACGGTCAGCCCACTGACCGTGCGCACCCACATCCACCGCGCCATGACGAAACTGGGCGCCCGGGACCGCGCCCAACTGGTCGTGATCGCCTACCAGACGGGCTTGGTACAGGCGGGACCGGCCGCGCTGTGACGGGCCGCTCCCGGAGCGGAACGCGCTTCGGGCCCGCCGCGGTCCGGAGCGTACGGACCGCGACGAGGCGGTGAGTTCCGAATACTTCCGAAGAATTCCGAAGAGAGTTCGGAGGAGTTCCGAAGCGCTCAGCTTCCGGTGAGGGAGATGGCCAGGTCCGTGATGTTCAGGGGGAACTGGCCGATGAGCGACGGCTCGCCGGTGAGGACGTTGAGGGCGTAGAGCGACGGGGTGTCGGCGCCGTACGGGGTGAGCGAGGCGAAGGCGGCGTTCGAGGTCGTCTTGCCGTTGGTCAGGTAGCTGTAGATGTCCAGGCCCGCGTCGGTACCGGCGTCGAAGCCGAGGAGCCCGGTCGCGACGAGGTTGCCCGCGTTGGGGGGCGACTGGATGACGACCTGGTCGTTGAACGTGTCGACGTCGAACAGGGTCGTCGCGGTGGACCCGACCAGGTCGTTGTTCGTGTAACCGGCCGCGGTCACGCCCTGGGCCGCCGTGGTGAGCGGCGGGACGTTCAGCATGCTGTCCGTGGCCGTCGTACCGTCGTTCAGGTTGTGCCGCAGGTTCTGGCCGTAGTTGCTGATCACCCGCAGCCGGTCGGCCGCCGGGTTGAAGTCGATGTCGAAGACCGTGCCGTAGAGCGTGACCTGGAGCTGGGAGACCTTGGTGATGACCACGTCGGCGGTGGTCGGCGGGAACGTGATCGTGTAGATGCCGCCCTTGTCGCCGACGCCGTACAGGAGGCCGTTCTGCACGCGGAAGTCGATCCCGACCAGCTTGGTGTCGCCGACGAGTCCCTTGATGGTCTTGACCCAGTTGAGGGTGTCAGGGGCGTCGGTCAGGAACGTGGCCATCGTGGTGCCGGAGCCGGTGATCCCGAACGCTCGCAGACTGGGAGTGGCGTCGGGGGCGGCGGTGCTGGAGCCGGGCGCGCTCACGGTGAGCGCGGTTGCCGCGGCCATGACTGCTACCGCCGCCGCGATTCTCTTCCTGAAGCTTGCCTTCATCATTGGTTCCCTCCCGTTTGCAAGAATTCCAGTTCCTGGCGAGCGCAGCGAAACAGGGCGTCTGGACGCCCGTCGCACGACGATGAGATGCGTTGTCCGGCGCTTCGGGGAATCCGCGGGTCATCTGCAGGTCATCCGTGGGGCATTCGCTGGTCATCTGCGGGTTCGAAGCGATTCCGGGTGTGATGCGCGGTTTCCATTAAGCCCAGGCCGCAGCGGCCCCACAAGCGGATCGAGCCACAAGAACGTCCAGATCAAGGAACTTTGCGTACTGTGACAAACCAGCCGTCCACACATCCTTCACCGGTTCACCCGGAGTGATAATTACCCGTCCGGTTTTCATCTGCCGGCACGCTTGCTCCCGGTGACATGCTCATGCTCATGGGGAGCCTCTTCGCCGAGCTGGCCCGGCAGGCGTCGGCCAACGCACGCCGCGAGGTCGAGACGTACGTACGCGAAATCCCGGAACTCGGGTCGTTGGACGTGAACTCCAGGGCCAGGGCCGAGACGCTGGAGTACTCGGTGTGGTTCAGGCACCGCACGGTCGAACTGGCCCCGGGCAACGGCATGTTGACCGACGACGATCTCGGCTACATCGCGTCGATGGGCGAGTCGCGGGCCGGGTCGGGAATGTCGCTGGATTCGCGGCAACGCGTCCTGCGCGTGCACACCGAACTCATGCTGCGCGAGATCCACGAGGCGACCGAGGCCCAGCGCGGCGGCGATGTCGAGGAACTCATGCGGATCATGAGCTGGTTCGCCCCGCAGGGCGAGCGCGGCATCGGCGCCTACCGCCGGGGCTTCGTGGCGGCGATGCGCAGCCGTCTCCCGTACGTCGACCAAGTCGACCTGCTGGCAAGGTCGTTGCTGGTAGAGGACCCCATAGCTGCGGAGTTCGCTCTGGTCACGGGCATGGAACTGGCCGAGCACTACATGGTGACGGTGATCCGGGTGCCCGAATGCCCCGTCGGCGACCGTGACCTGGAGAGCGGCATCGAGACGCTGGTGAAGACCCACCAGGTGCCGGTCACCTGGCGCCCGGAGCGCGGAGGCAGGGGCGGTGAACTGATCGCCCTGGTTCCCTGCGGCGCCGAGACCGTGCGACCGCCCGTCGTCCCCGACCTCTTACAGGACTTCGCCCGGGCCCTCGGCCACCTCTGTGCCGTCGGCACCGCCGACGCACCGCGGTCCGAGCTCGCCGGCGCCCTCGACCGGGCCCGGCGGATCAGCAGGGCGGCTCCGTTGCGGCGTACGTCCGCGCGCCTTCGGCCGCACACCATCGCGGACGTCTTCGTCGAACTCGCCGTCGCGGACGTGCCGTTCGTCGACGACTGGCTCCGGACGGTGGCCCGGCGCCTCGAACCCGGCCCGGACCTCCTCCGCACCCTCGACGCGTACTACCGCCACGACATGAACCGCGGCCTCGCGGCGGAGGCCCTCAACGTCCACCCGCGCACCCTGGACTACCGGCTCCGCCGGGTACGGGAGCTCACGGACATCGACCCCGGCTCGACGCAGGGCGTACGGATCCTCAGCTCGGTCGTCACACGGGGTCTGTCGGGAGCCTGGCGCTGAGGCGCTGAGGAGGTGAAGCGGTGCTGGAGGGTCAGCGCGTGACATCGAAGGCGCCGGCGCGGGGCACGAACTTCGTGTCGCCGTCCTTGGCCGTCGCCAGCGCCGAGATGTGCCAGGCACCCTTGTCCAGCTCGTCCGCGTCCTTCTGCGTGACCTTGAGTGCGTAGGTGCAGCGGGACTTCTCGTCCGAGACGCTCCGGCACTTGGCGCTCTCCACGTGCCGCATCTCCGCCGCGCCCGGGTCGAGCTTCGAACTCGCGGGCCAGGCAAGCACCTTGAGCCCGCGGATGCCCGAGTCGTCGCTGACGTCCGTGGTGAAGGTCAGCGAACCCGCCCTGGCACCGGTCGGGCCGACGTAGCGGGTCGAACTGTCCTTCACGGTCGTCTTCGAGTCCGGCGAGGAGGTCGACGCCATGGCGAACCCGCCGACGGCGACCACGCCGATGACACCGACACCGATGAGCGACGACACGAGAATGCGCTTGGACATGGAATATCTCCCTGAATTGTTCTACCGGAATGGAGCTGAGAAGTTCTGCGGTTGTTCGGTGGATTCGACTTCTTCGACTTCCTCGATGTGTTCGAGATTAGGGTCCGGGCCGGTGTCCGGTCGTCGCGCTGCCGGATGACTGCTGTCTCGAACCAGAGGTAGAGACGGGATCCACCCTCAGCCGGGTCCGGGCCGCTCACCTGCGCCATAGCCTTGAGCCGTCATGAAACCTTCCCTGAACCGAACCGACGACCGGCTGCTCCCGGCCCTCCTGCTCTGCGCCCAGGCCGTGGTGTGGCCCGGTGGGGCGCTCGTGCGCGGGTCCGCCCCGGCCGCGTCCGACCTTCTCGTGGCGATCCTGGTGGCCGGACCTGTGACGGCCGCGCTCGCCCTGCGCCGTACCCGCCCGGTGGCCGCCCTCGTCCTGGTCGCGGCCGCCTGCGCGCTGGGCGCGGGGCCGCTGCCCACCGGGGCGATGGCGGTACTGGGGACCGCCGGTGTCGCGCTGGCCCTGTTCACCGTGGCGACCGAACGCGACACCTTCACCGCTGTGCTGTGCGTCGGAGCGCTCGCCGTCTGGCAGCTGCTGCAGGGCCTCACCCTGCACGGGATCGGCGACCGCAACGGCCTCGACCTCGTCCTGACCGCCCTCCTGTACGCCGTCACGTGCGGCGCCGGCCTCCTCGTACGGCGGACCAGTCGCGCCCGGGAGACGGCCGAGCACCTGCTGAGGCGTGCCGAGACCGAACGCCATCGGCTGCCGGCGGTCGAGCGACGCCGTATGGAGCGGGAGCTGCACGACGTCAGCGCGCACCATCTGACGGCCGTGGTGGTCACGGCGGGTGCGGCCCTCGGACTGCGGGAGCGCCGTCCCGAACTGGCCGCGGACGCACTGCGGTTCGCGGTCGAGACCGGCCACGAGGTCACGCGGGCGCTCGGCGCGGTGCGGGCGCCGGCGCCCTCGCGGGAGGGAACGCCCTCGCCGGAGGAGCGGCTGCTGGAACTGGTGGCCGGGTTCCGCCGCCTCGACCAGCCGGTGGACTGCGAGATCGGTCCGCTGCCGGACGGCGCCGTCGCGGACGCCGCCTACGGCATCGTGCGCGAGGCGCTGACCAACGTGGCCAGGTACGCACCCGGTGCGCACACGAGAGTGCTGTGCCGGTACGGCGACACCAGCACGGACGTCGTGGTCACGAGCGCGCCGCCGCTGTCCGGTGCGACGGCGCACGCTGCGGGCCTGGGCGGCGGACGAGGCCAGGGTTTCCTGCGGTCCCGGGCCCGGGAGGCCGGCGGCACCCTGACCAGCGGACCGACGGCGGAGGGCGGCTGGGAGGTGCGCGCGGTCCTGCCCGGCCGGACCGCCGCCCCGGCACAGCGGCCCGCTCCGCGGAGTTACCGTGTGGCGCAACTGGTGGCCGCGGCCGGCCTGGTCCTGCAACCGCTGCTCCCCGTGCTGGTCATCCGGGCGGAGACCGCGTCGGGCGGGGGGCAGGGGGCGTCGGCGGGCATGCTCTTCGCGTTGCTGGCCACGGGGCAGGTGGTCGCGCTGTGGTGGCTGCGCCGAGCGCCTCGGGCCGCACTGGGTGCCTTGCTGGGACTTGCTCTGCTCTGGCCGGTGGCGATGGTTGTGGGTGAGTACACCGGGCCTGTTCTGCTGCCGCCTGCGCTGAGCATGCTCGCCACGTGTGCGGCGCTCGCCGCGGAGGCGTATCGCCTGGCTGCGGATCCTCTGCCGAGGGCTTCGCGGGGCGCGTGGGTCTTCGGCCGCGGGTCCGTGGGGGCTGGGCGCGCGGTTCCCCGCGCCCTTGTGGGGCGCTCGGTCGTGGCCTTGGCCGTGCATGGCGGGGCCGTTGTCTTTGCCGTGCTGGAGCGGGGGACGGTGGTTCCCGGCTGGGTGGTGGTTGTGGGGGCGACGGGCGGGATGGGCCTGGCGGTCGGCGCGGCCCTGTGGGGCGGGGCTCTGCGCGGGCGGCAAGTGGGGGGCGAGCGGGGCTCGCGGGACGAGCGTCTCGCCGCCTGGACGGGGGAAGCCGTTCGGGACGCGTGGGCCGAGCGTCGCCGGATGGCCGCCGGGCTGGAGACCACCGTGCTGGCGCGCACCGCAGACATGGTCGCCCAGGCGGAGGCGGGCCGGCTCGACGGGACCGCCGAACGCGCCCGCGAGGCCCTGGCCGCGATGCGCGCCCTGCTCGACACGGTCCGGGACGGTGAGGAGGGGCCCGAGCTGCGGCCGCAGCCCACCCTCCAGGCTCTCGACCTGCTCGCCCACCAGTGCCGGGCCACCGGTCGCGACGTCGAGATCCGGGTGACCGACCGCGTGCCGGAGCGGCTGCCCACCGCCGTGGACCTGGCCGCCTACCACGCCGCCGAGACGGTGCTGGCGGCCGGCGGTGAGGAGCCCGCGGTGCTCGTCCTCGATGTGGACGGAGATACGTTGACCCTCACGGCCACCGGGGTTCCCCGCGCCGCCCGGCCCGCCGTACGGGAGCTGCTGGCGGCGCGCGCCGCCGCGCTCGGCGGCACCCTGGACACCGGTCGGCCGGGCACCATCGGCCTCCGGCTGCCACTCGCACCGATTCCGCAGTGGGAAGACGACTAGCAGAACGACGAGCAGAACGACGAGCAGAACAACGAGAAGAGGGAACGGGAGCTATGAGCCTCAAGGTGCTGGTCGTCGACGATCAGGGCATCGTGCGGGCGGGGTTCGCCGCAGTGATCGACGCCGAGGAGGACATGACGGTCGTCGGCGAGGCCGCCGACGGCGCCGCCGCGGTACGTCTCGCCGCAGAACTGGCCCCCGACGTGGTCGTCATGGACGTCCGGATGCCCGTGCTCGACGGTATCGCCGCCACCCGGATCATCACGGGACGGGAGAACGCGCCCCGGGTCCTGGTGCTCACCACCTTCGACCTCGACTCGTACATCTTCGACGCGCTGCGTGCCGGAGCCTCCGGCTTCCTGCTGAAGGACGTGCACGCCGCCGAACTGCTGCAGGGCATCCGGGTGGTCGCCGACGGGGAGAGCGTGCTGGCCCCGTCGGCGACCCGTCGGCTCATCGGCCACTACGCGTCGGGAGCGGGCGCCGGCATACGGGCGGGGGGCGGTCCGAGCGAGCTGGACAGCCTCACCGGCAGCCAACGGGGCGTCCTCGCCCTGGTCGCGTCCGGACTCAACAACGCGGAGATCGCCGACGAACTCGGCGTCACCGTCGGCACCGTCAAGTCCCATGTGAACGCGCTGCTGCGCAAACTCGGCCTGCGAGACCGCGTACAGGCGACGATCCTCGCGTACGACCTCGGCCTCGCCCGCCCCAACCCGCCCAGCACCGACCTGAGGAGTACAGCCCTGTGACCGGTAAGAGCCTTGGCCGAGCCGTCCTGCGACTGCTGCGTCACGCGCTCGGCGACATCTTCGCCCGTATATACCTGCTGGCCTGTGCCGTCCTGCTCGTATGGGCCCTCGTGGAAACCACGCGCGAGAGTTCGGACGCGTCGATGGCGGGTGTCATCCCGCTGCTCGCCACCGCTCCGGCCAGTTTCGTGCCGCTGATGTTGCTGCCGACGGGCATCGGCATGTTCGTCGCCACCGTCGTGATCGGGGCGCTGGCCAACGCCCTGGTCATCGGCTGGTGCGCCCGTGCGCTGCGCCGCGGCAGGAGTCAGCGCCCGGTGTCCTGAATCCCGCGGGAATCGCCTCACAGGCCTGGACCAACACCGCACTGTCCCGCATGATGACGCTGCCATGACAACGCAGTCGCAGTCGTTCTCTGGGATGGTGACCGTGCGCGGATCCTTCGGCAGGGCGACTCTGGTCGCCGTCCTCCTCCTGGCGCCCCTGGCGCCTGTCCCTGCGGCCGTGGCTGCGACTGAGGCGCCGGCCGCGTCGGAACCCGCCGTCCGCGAGGTCGCCCCGGCCGCGGCGGCCTGGACGCCGCCGCTCAGTACGCGCGGCCGTTGGATCGTCGACGCGAACGGCGACCGGTTCAAGCTGCGGTCCGGCAACTGGCATGGTGCCAGCGGTACTTGGAACGGCAGCGGAAGCGTGGACGACGACGCCGGCCACCACGCGGGCGAGAACTCCGGCCGGATGCCCCTCGGCCTGGACCGGGCCCCCATGGCCGAGATCATCGCCGGTTTCCAGGAGATCGGCATCAACAGCATCCGGCTGCCCTTCTCCAACGAGATGGTCCACGACAGCCGTCCCGTCACCGACGACGCCGTCGCCGCCAATCCCGTCCTGCGCGGCAGGACCCCGCTCCAGGTCTACGACGCGGTGGTACGCGAACTCACCGCCGCCGGGCTCGCGGTCATCCTCAACAACCACACCAACACGACCCGTTGGTGCTGCGGAGTCGACGGCAACGAACGCTGGAACGCGAGCCAGTCCGTCCAGACCTGGGAGGCCGACTGGGTTTTCATGGCCCGCCGTTACAAGGACAACCAGCGAGTCGTCGGCGCCGACCTCTACAACGAGGTGCGCCGCAACGTCTGGGACGACCCCAACTGGGGCCTCGGCGACGACCACGACTGGTTCGCCGCCTCCCAGCGTGTGGGCGACCGCATCCTGACCGAGGCCGACCCCGACCTTCTCGTCATCGTCGAGGGCATCAACTGGACCGGCATCCCCGTCGACGGTCTCGCCCACGGGCGTCCCACCCTGGAGCCCGTACGCAACCTCTCGCACACGCTCGTCGACTCCGGCAAGCTCGTGTACTCCGCCCACTTCTACGACTACACCGGCCCGAACCACAGCGGCGCCACGGGTACGGGCGAGACCACCGACCCCCGCTACCGCGACTTCAGCCCCGCCGAACTCATCGACGTACTGAACCGCCAGGCCTTTTTCGTCACCGCCGAACAGGACCGGCACTTCACCGCTCCGGTCTGGATCAGCGAGTTCGGGGCCGGCGGCCGGGAGGAGACGGGGGTCAAGCAGCGTGCCTGGTTCGAGAACTTCGTCGACCAACTCGTCCGTACCGACGCCGACTTCGCGTACTGGCCGCTCGTCGGCTGGCACGAGAACCGCCGCGGCAACGGCTGGGCCCTGCTGCACTGGGACGCGGCGGGCCACCGCATGGGTGTGTACGACGGCGACGACTGGCGGTCCGCCGCCTGGACCCGGCTCATCGGGGCCCCCGGCCGAACCGGCCCTGTCGCCCGCGTGACGGAGTGGTCGATGCTCAGCCCCGACCACGGCGACTTCGTCGCCTCACGCCGTATGCGCGCGCTCCCCGACTGGGACTCCGGCGCCCGCAAGGCCGCCTGTCCTGACGGACAGCGCCTCCTCGGCCTCAGCCACACGGGCAACCGGGGCCTGTGCTCCGACGTGACCACCGGGCCGCTGCGGGATCCGGCCGGCGGACATGAGGTCGTCAGGGACGAGCGGTACGTCGGGCCGGGCGGCGACTGGGCGTCCGGATACACCAAACTCCAGTGTCCCGACGGCCAGTTCCTCACCGGGTACAGCGTCCGGGGTGCCGCCGTCTCGGCCGCCCTGTGTGCGGCCTCCCCGGCCGGCGCGATCACCGGCACGAGTGGTCGTACGGTCTGGTTCGACCGGGGTGACAACAGGGGGTCGGCGCCCAAGGGTGGCGACTTCGGGCAGGGCCACTACAAGGGGCAGTGCGCGGATGACGAGTACGCGGCCGGGATCGCGTACACCGGCCGCGTCGGGTCGTCACGGACTCCGGACGCGTTGTACTGCCGGAAACTCAGATCTGCCTGACCTGCGGCCCTGACCTTGATGTCACATACGAGGGCCGCCGTCCGTCCTATGTCGTCCGCGCGGACTCGCCCGTGCGCGAGGTGTCCGACCTGGCCGGGCACTCCGTCTCGCTCGGCGCGACCGGGTCGGGCGCGGCCGTGCTCGGCGAACGGATCCTGCACGCCGCGGGCCTCTCCACCGGCGCCGACGTCCCCGTACTCCACCTTCCGTCGGCGGACGCGGCCGACGTGATGAGGGCGTGTCCAACCTGCTGGTGTGCCGTCCCGGTCTGCCCCGCGGCGTCGCCGAGGCGCTGACCCGCCTCCTGGTTCTGCGGGCAACGGCCCTGGTCCCCGACAACGCCGTCGGCATCCAGTTCCTCGATGTCGGCAGCCTGATCGGGACGGGCGGCATCGATCTGCATCCGGGGGCGGCGGAGGCGTACCGCGCGATGCACGGCTGAGACACATCCGGGCATCAGGACGACGTCCAGCTCGAACGCGGGGCCAGGTGGCGGCCGGGCAGCGAGCTCCCACGCACAGGCTCTGGGGGAAGCGTTGCCGACGGGTCCGTTCAGCTGAAGGGGACGGCGTCCGCCGGGGCGGTGTGCCAGTTGGTGACGATCGGGTCGTCGACCGTGATGGTGTCGACCGGCAGGGACTCCGGGTTGGGATCGTCGTCGCCGACGCCGACGATGATGAAGTCCAGTTCCTTGCCACCGTCTCCGTTGCTGCTCTTCGGGTTCACCCCGGCGTAGGCGGTGGTGCTCCCGCTCAGTTTGATCTGCTGGCCGACGGACTGCTCCGCGGGGCCGGCCTCGGTGCCGTCGGATCCGAACGCCACGGTCGGCAGCGCGGCGGGCAGGTAGCAGGTGATTCCCGACTTCGCCTTCGCCATGATCAGGATGTAACCGCCGGCCTGGCTCTCGGACTTGGTGCTCCAGGAGATGTCGTTGGCGCCGCAGCTCTGCTTGACGGGAACCCGCTTGCCGTCGCCGGTGTCGGCGCCGGAGCCGGCCCCGTCCTCGGTTCCCTCGCCCTTCGCGTCGGAGCCCTTGTCGCTGCCCTTGTCGCTGCCCGCGGTCGACGAGCCGGACGGGGCGGCCGTGTTGCCGGCCGGAGTGGCGGACGAATCCTGCCCGGCGCCGGTGTCCGTGGCCTTGTCCGTGTCCGTGTCCTGGCACGCCGTCATCAGCATGGCGCCACCCACGAGAGCTACAGAGACGAGGAAGGCCTTGCGACGGTTGCCGGACATGAAATCCCCTTGATGATCTGTTTGGTGATCTGTGGTTGAGGCCGAAGCGATCTCGGCTTCTCGTTGCTTGCTTGATCACTATGAGGGGGCTGCGAGCCGAAACGATCCCGCGTCTTCGTTCCAGGACAACGCTGTCACCAGCCGGTTACATGATGACCAAGAGGGTGCCCCAGGTCCGCCCGTCCGCCGTCATGTGGAACAAGGACGGCAAGGTGACGGCCCTGCCCAACGGCCAGAGGACCACGGCCATCAACAGCAAGGGCCTGATCCTCGGCACCAACAAGAGGCTGGTCGCCAGCCTGTGGCAGCTGTCCGCCGCCGCGGGGGCCGCCCCGAGCGACGGCGTGGTGACCACGCTCGGCGACGACGGGACGCCGGTGGGCTCGAAGGCCCTCCCGGGCGCGACCTTCCCGCGCTGTTCCGGCAGCCGGCCGACAGTAGTGCCGTACCGCCTGAAGGGCGTCCGGGTCGTGGTCACACACGGCCCGGGGCGCCCTTCGCCGTGGTGGCGGGCGCCGCTGTTGCACGTGCCTACTCCTCAAGGCAGTTGACAACTCGTCATGGCACCTGCAAGGATTTGTTTGCATATAGAGGAGGGGCATGGAGCTTTCCGAAGTGACGGGTGATCGGCTGGTGCAGATCCTGGCCACGCTCGCCAACCCGCACCGGATGCGCATCCTGGCTGCCCTGGCGGGCGGTCAGGACTACGTCAGCCGGCTGGCACGCGAACTGGGGATCAGTCGTGCGCTGCTCCAGGTCCACTTGCGCAAGCTGGAAGCAGCAGGGCTGGTCACCTCACAGCTCGTGCTGTCCGAAGACGGCAAGGCCATGAAGTATTACGACATCGAGCCGTTCTCGCTGCACCTCACACCTGAGGCCCTCGCGGCGGCTGCGCTCTCTCTCACCGCTGACCGACGTCAAGGAGACCATCAATGAACCCCGTGCAACTGGCCGCCGACAGTAGTGACGGCATGATCTGGTCCTTCGGGTCCATGGGATTCATCCTCGCGTGTGCACTGCTGGTGATCTGGCCGACGATCGCGGTATGGCGGGCCAAGACCTCCATGTCCAGGGAGAGCGACTACAAGAGCATCGCGGAGAAGGCGGTGCTGACCCAGCAGGACATGGAGCGCGAGCTGGTCGAGGTGCGGCTCCAGCTCAACGACATGGGCGACCGGGTGAAATCCGTCGAGCGGGTACTCAAGGACGTCGAGTGACCCGGTGCCACCCCGCTCCCCGTCGGTAGGAGCTGGTGTCGTCGGCAGGGGCTGGTGTCGCCGCGACAGGCACACATCGCCTGCCCCGGCACCAGACCCGCAGCCCCGTACCTCCACCCCCGCTGGAAGGACAACTGCCATGCTCCGGAACGTCGTTATGACCCAGACACCGATGGCCGCCCTGGCGGTGGCCGCCGGTCCGGCGGCCGGGCGGCGCTCGTGCTGCTGGCGAACGACGAGTCGGTGGCGCTGACGCCGGCCCGGGCCGGCTCCGGGCGGGTGCTGGCCGGAGCGCTCCACGGCAGGCGTGGAGCGCGGCCGTGGTCGCTGGCCTGGGGACGGCTGAGTGCCGGCGAGTTCAGCGTCTGCGCCGAGTTCGTCGGCGAGGTCGAGGGCGGTCACCCGCGTACAGTTCTGGCCACTCGCCTCGGCTCCGACTTCTGCCTCGCCGAGACGGCGGGAGACTACCGCGGGGTCACCGTCACGACCGCGGAAAGCCGGCTGTACAGCGAGCTGTGGCCGGTGCCCCGGGCGTCTCGCGCGGTCTGAGCGTCTCTGTCCGAACCCCAGAGATCACATTGGCATCGTCCTGTCATTGCAGGAGACTGAGAGCCTGAGCGGCTGACAGTTCCACGCCAGGACGGCAGGATTCTGACTGACGGGGGAGTCCTGGATGCCCAATGGCATGGCGAGACCGTCGTTCGCCGTCATCTCCGGCGCTCAGGTGCATGACGCACTGCGCGGCCAGGAGAAGAAGATCGTCGAACTGGTCGAGGAGACGTACCGGCTGCACGGAGCCGGGCAGACCGTCAATCCGCCGTCCTACTTCCTGCGTTTCCAGGACCGCCCCACCTCACGGATCATCGCCCTGCCGGGTTCCCTCGGCGGCCGGATGCGGCTGGACGGCATGAAGTGGATCTCCAGCTTCCCCGGGAACGTGGCGGAGGGCCTGATCCGCTCCTGCGACCTGGTGGTGTTCGCCACCGTCGCGGGCGCCCCGCACATCACGGGCCCGGCGTGGTTCGCCCACAACCCCCTGGTGCTGCATGTGTCGCTGCGCGACCTGTCGCCGGAGATCATCCTGTCCGCCACGAACGTCGTCGACGACGTCGAGCACTGTCTGAAGGCGGACGCCTCACCCCACCTCGCCGAACACCGAGCCCGCCCGGCGCGCTGCTCGTGCTGGCCCGGCCCGACGTCCCCGCCTTCAGCGCGCGTACGGCGTCGCTGCTGCTCGACCTGCCGCTGGAGGCGGCGCAGGACCTGGTGGAACTGCTGGTCGGCGACCACCTGTTGCAGCCCGTCGACGGAGACAACCGCGGCTTCCGCATGCACCGGCTGGTCCGGGCCTTCGGCCTGGAACAGGCGGCGCGGTGCGAGCCGGGCCACGAACAGCACGCGGCGCTCGACCGGACCGGCCGACCGCAGCCGCGGCTGATCCGCGGGCGCGGAGAAGTGGCTTGAACCCGCGCGTCCCAGGCCCGCGTGTCCCCGACCCGCGCGTCCCCGGGTGAGGAGAGGCGGTGGGAGCGGCGGGACCTCCACCGGAAGCCGGACCTCCGTCCCTCCGTCGGGCCGCCGCCGGAAGCCGGGCTGCCGCCCAGGCGGCCAGGCGGCCAGGTGCCCAGGTGCCGCCCGGCCGGGCCTCCGGCGCAGGGGCGGCCTCAGGAGGTGATGGAGAGGTCTCCGCCGCCGGACTTGGCGGTCACCTTGTGCGACGAGGCGGGATCCTTCTTGACGGTCACCTTCTCCGTCCCGCCCTCGCCGTCCGCGTCGACGGCGTAGGGGCCGCCGGGCAGCCGTACCTTGATGTCGCCGCCGCCGGTGCGCACGTCGACGCTGTCGGGCGCGGAGGAGAACGCGGCGTCCGCGCCACCCCCTTCGGTGGTGGCGGTGAGCTTCCCGGCCAGGCCGCCGACCTTGACGTCACCGCCCGCGGAGGCGAGGGTCACGGACAGCGTCCGGGGCACCTCCAGCCGGTACGACACCTCGCAGGGCGACGAGTCGGACGAGCAGCCGGGGGCGTCCAGAGAGAGCGTGGAACCGTTCACCGCATGCTTGGTCTTGGGCTTGTCACCCGAGTAACGGAACTTCTCTGTCACTTCAACGGTCGTGCGGTCGCTCGCGACCAGCTCGATGAGACCGCCGTTGCTTTTCACGTTCAGTGCCGAGACGGCCTCCTTCACCGTGTAGGAGCTACTCTCGGAGGTCTCGTCGTCCGCCATGCAACCGGAGAGGAGCGCCATGAGCGTCAGGGCGGCTGCGGTGTGAGCCTTGGTTTTCACGGTGGTGTTTCCTTTGCCTTGAGTGACATGGCGCGCAAAGGGCCCGAAGGCCCCGGCTGACGAGTCTGCTTACCCCTTGAAGGGCTGTCAGGCGACCTCGATGGCAGGAGGCTGCGGTGGCAGCATGTTGCCGCCCCGGGCGCCCCCGGCACCCCCTTCCGGCCATGCGCGGTGTGCCATGGTGATGCGGTGCCCCGGCTGACGGCCCGGGCTGCCGCGCCCGCTGTCCGGACGCGAGGACACCCACCTTCAGGCATGGTCCGCCGAGGTGTGCGAGGACCGACGGGGGGCGGGAGACATGGACGTTCGCGGTGTTCAGGCCCCCGTGCGGCCCGGGTCGAAGCCCTCGCCATGGAAGCGCGATAGGTGCGGCATAGAGGCGCTCCACACGCTGGCAGACAGCAGAACCTGGCGCTTCTGCGCGCGGCGACCAGGACCCGCCGCGGGCCGGTGAACGGACGGCGGCCGTCGCCGACCAGCAGGTTGTCGATGATCAGCAGGTCGCCCTCGTGCCGGTCGACGTCCACCGCGTGCTCCAGGCCCCGGTCGCGCACCTGGAGCACGTACGCGTCCGGGATCGGGCTGCCGTCCGCGAAGGTCACGTACTGCGGCAGTTCGTCCGACGGCATGATCTGGGCCAGGGCCTTGGCCGTCTCGTCACCGAGTGAGGCCGGGTGCCACTGGTCGGACTGGTTGAACCAGACCTCGGCGCCGGTCTGCGGGTGGCGGATTGTGGAGTGGCGCACCTGGCTGGTCTTCAGACTGTTGCCCGGCCCCCAGCTCCAGTCGGCCTGCGCCCCCTTGAGGAAGGCGTCGACCTCACCCGGGTCGTCCGTCTCGAAGGTGTCCTGCCAGTTCTTGCCGAGCCCTCTGCCGCCGTGCAGGTTCTGCGTGTAGCGGACACCGCCCGCGAAGGCCTCACGCACCTCGTCGTCCAGCGACTCCAGCCACAGTGCCGCGTCGACGACCGGGGTGGCGCCGCCGGTCGCGGGCGCGACCGCACAGTAGAAGGCGAGGCGGGTCGGCCACGCGTGGGCGTACGACATCTCGTTGTGCATCGAGATGGTGTACTCCTGCGGATACTCCGTGGAGGTGTAGACGTTCGAACGCACCTTGATGCGTGGCGAGTTGCCGTGCACGTAGGCGAGGCGGTGCGGCAGCAGGCGGTCGAGCACCGGGTCGAGGCCGTCGTCGGGCACCGTGAACCCGCGGAAGACCACGGCCTTCTCCCGGACCAGCAGTGTGTCCAGGCCGGCGGAGTCCAGGTACTCGACGAGCGCCTCCGCAGTGGCCTCGGCGTCGAACTCGCTGTTTCCAGTGACGACGGCACGATCGCCGGCCGGAGCTGGAGTATTCCCGAGGGCCGGGACGAGCCGACCGTCTGGACCTGCCGCTGACCGACTTCACAGGCCGCGCCCGGGTCTTCCTGGGCGCGGCCTGTGAACTCTCCGACGGGAAAAGGCGTGGACCACTGCGGCCAGTTCATGGCTCCAGGGCCGGGCTCGACCAGGGCTGGGGTTCAGCGCACCGGGAAGCCGTAGGTGTAGCCCTGCTCCTTGAGTTGGGGGAGCAGGCGGCGCAGGGCCTCGACGGTCTGGGAGCGGTCGCCGCCCGCGTCGTGGAAGAGCAGCGTCGGCCCGTCGGGGAGTTCCCGCTCGACGGTGGCGACGATGGCGTCCGTACCCGGCCGCTCGAAGTCCTTGGTGTCCACGTTCCAGCCGAGGGGACGCATGCCGCGGGAGGCGGCGAGTGTGCGGCTGTAGGGGGTGAAGGCCCCGCCGGGCGCCCGGTAGTACATCGGCCGTACGCCCCCGGACGCCTTGGTGATCATGCGTTCGGCGTCGAGTATCTGCTTTGACTGGTAGGCCTGGGTGTTCTTGTCCATGGCGGTGTCGTGCGACACCGAGTGGTCGCACAGCCGGTGTCCTGCCGCGACGACCTTCTTCACGAGGTCCGGGTGGGCCTGCGCCTGGGTCCCCACCATGCAGAACGTGGCCTTCACTTCGTACTTCCGCAGGATCTCGAGTACTTGAGGGGTCCACTCGGGGTCGGGGCCGTCGTCGATGGTGATGTTGACGCCGCGTGCCCCCTTGTCCGAGGCGTGCGCGATGGTCACCGCGACCGGCTTGACCTTCGGCGCCGACGAGGTCGCTTCCGACGACGAGCCGCCCACGACACCGGCCTGCGCGGTCCACATCGCGGAACCGGCGGCGAGCAACGTCACCCCGAGTGCCGCGCCGAGTGCTTTGCCGTACCAGCCCCGCCCGCCACTGTGCCGTGCCATGCCCGCCCCACTTTCCCGCAGTCCTTCGCCGATCCCGTGGACACCAGACAACCATCTGCGGGACGCGGTGCGGCGGTCCTGGATGCGTCCGTTACCGATCAAGGACAAACCCGGGGTGTTTCACGGACAACTGGACGCGCGGCAGCGGGAATTAGGCTGGTCGAGGAGCCGAGCCCGCGCTGAACGGGGCTTGGCGGAGCTTGTTACTCCGCTCGGTCCGAGAAGCGTTGCATCAGAGCGAACGGGGACGACAACGCGGCACCGCCCAGGGTGAGGACGTCGGTGTCCACCTCCTCCAACAGGATGGCGATCGCCAGGTCCACGGCGTCGGCCGGGCCGGTGGCCGTGCCCGCGCTGAAGGTCGTGGCCGGCGGGACGTACCGACCGGGCTCGATCGAAACCCGGACGCCCTCTCTCTCCAGGACTTTCACCCTGCCCAGATCCTCCACGGAGTAGGCGTACTCCCGGCCCTCGTACGCGATGTGCAGCGCCCGGTCCTTCTTTCGCAGGGCCCGGGCGTTGAACCGCAGCTCCGCGGGCCGGCCGCCAAGGGTGAGTTCGGCCTTGAAGAGCGAAGGCCGTCCCGACCTGCGCTTCCCGCGGAAGGTCGTCTCCGGGAAGGCGGGACCGCTCAGCCGAACGGTGTCCATTCCCTTTTCCAGCGGCCGGTAGAGCGGGCAGCGCTCCACGGTGACGCTTCCGAAGTCCCCCACGTCCCCCGTGAGCCCGGCCTTGGGCAGCTCCTTCTTGGGGCTGATGCTGTACGGCATCAGCTCGAACTTCAAGGACTCACTACTCGTTTCCATGGCGAAACCTGCTCATTTCCTGCGGACGTTTTCTGGAACTCTGCATCTGCATCTGCATCTGCTGCATCTGCTGCATCGCGGCCCCGTTGTTGCTAGTCGAACGGGTTGAGTGCGCTACCCAGCTCCTTGGCGCCGTCGGCGATGCCGTTCCCGATGTCGCTCGCCTTGTCGCCCACCCAGTCGGCTGCCTTGTCTGCGCCTTCCGTGATGTCGTCCCAGTGCTCGACGACCTTCAGTCCCCCGTAGACGATGCCGGTCCCTACGGCGAGACCGATCGTGACCGGGTTGGGTGCGATCATCGCCGCGGTCATGGAGGCGTTGAACCCGACCTCCGCATAGTTGGCCAGGTAGCCGGCCTTGCTCTTCTCCCACTCCTTCGCGTGGTCCATCGTGGCGATGTTGGCTACGGAGAACGCCGTCGCGCCCGCCGAACCGACGATGCCGGCCCCTCGCCACAGCCCCGCGGTTTTCGCTGCCGCGCTGAACCCACCGGCCTTACCGACCGTCCAGAGGCTGGCCTGTCCGGCGCGGGTGACCGCCTGCCCGGAGTGTGTCAGCCCGCCGTACATGCGGGCCATGTCGTCCGACCCGGCGAACAAGTTGATAGCTTGATTGGGAGTGAAGCCCAGCATTTTGGCGTTCATGAAGCCGCGCTGGCGCAGCGCGTCCCACCCGCCGCCCCAACGGTCGCCCAGGAAACCGGAGCTCAAGGGCACATTGGCAACCCTTTGATACCGCTGGCTCCGGGAGGCCATGGTGCCAAGCTGTCCGGGAAGCCAGCTGCCGGGGGCGGACAACGAGCGGATCGGCGGGTTGTAGTTTCCGAGCTTCGTGCCAGCCCAACGCAGGAGGGGGTTGCTGCCGGCCGCGGTCCACCGTGCCGCGAGGGCGTCCTTCATCGGCCCGAGCTTGCCGGTCTTCACCGCGTTGCCCAGCAATATCTTGGTTCCCGAGAAGCCGCTCGCCGTCACGATCTGGGATGCGGCCGCGACGTTGAACACGTCGGAGCCGAACTTGATCATTTCGGTAAGGGTCTCTTCGTGCGGCTCCAGACCAGGGATCTTCGAGAGCGCATGCCCTTCGAGCCGTGCGACCCAGTCGCCGAGCTTCTCCCCGGCTGTCGCGTCAGGCCCTTCGCGTTCGGATCGTCACTCGCTGCCACCGAATTGGCCAGCAGCAGTGTCTCCGGCTTGATCCCCTCTCCCTTGTAGTTCTCCAGGTCCTTCACCGTGAACCCCGCCCACAGCAGCCCGGCCATCGGGTCGCCGTTCTCCAGGCGCAGGAGGGTGGCGCGTTTACGTAGATCCTGGGCCTCGCCGTGAGTCCAGGACCGCATCGGTTTCAGGGTCGACAGATGCCCGCTCACCCCTAGCCGGGAGGCTCGGGTGAAGGCCCCTCGTCGAGGCGGTCCTGCATGCCACCGCGCCCGTCCAGGAGTTTCGCCAAATGCTCCAGATCCTCGGGATTTGCCCCCCGAAAAGACATTCCGGCCCCCGTCCCTAGATAGCCAGCTCGGCCTTCGCTGCTGGCGGCTCAGAATATGTTGTCAGGGTGCACAGCGGCTGTCATGGGAGCATCGAGCCGGGCGGGCTCCGCCATCCGCCATCCGCCGCTCCGCCACCAGATCGGCGTCATCCGCGGCGCCCTCATGGGTGGCGTATGGCAGCTCCAAGATCTGCTGCCCGGCCCTGGACCGGGCTGCCGGACGAGCCCGCAAGGGGCAGGACGCGCCGTTTGACGAAGGCCGCCGCCCAGCGAACCGGAGCGGTGTAGTGCGTTCGCATCAACCGCGCGGCGTACGCGCACGGTTGATGGCCCGCACTCGCCCTCACAGATGTGCAACATACGCGCACGAACAAGACGTGGCTGTGGCATGCGCCGCCAGCCCTCAGGGGTGCTCAAGGCAGAGCCACGGCGAAAGTGGGGCCCGGCGCCGGGCTTGTGACCCGGGCGCCGAGCCCCACTTCAGTGAGCTGGTGACGCGATTTCCTGGTGGTCAGTGACCGTGGCCGCCGTGTTCGCAGCCCATATCGGAACCGGTGTGGTTGTACTGCGCACCTGGATCGCCCTCGCCGTTGAGCGCGTTGCCCAGCAGGCCGTTGAGCAGCCCGACCTGGCCGAGAACATCGACGTTCAGGTCATGGGACTTGCACCAGCCGCCATGCTCACCGGCCGCGCTCTGAGCGGTCGCGGGGCCGACGGTTATGAAGCTGACACTACCGAGGATGGCGGCCGCAACAGCGGCCTTGTGGAGCTTGCGCATGTCTCCTCCTTGGGATGAGTGGAGCGCGCCGTCAAAGATCTATTTAGCGCTCATTTCGGAGGCTAATCCGATATCTCCCGCAGCGCTCTTCGAAGCTGCCATCCGTGGTCCTGAGGCTCAACCAGGCCCAGCGGCTGCTTTCAGTGACCGGGCACAAGTCAGAGGCGCCGTTCGCTGTGTGAGAGCGCATCAGCCCTGGCCGCAGGGCCCGGAGGAGGTCCCGCCGAAAGCCTTCTGTCCCCTTTGAGGATCTCCTGGCCTTCGAAGGGGCGGGCGCCCAGATGGAGCAACCGTCTGCACCCCGGCCCTCGCGTTCGCGCGCAACTGCAGGAGGTCCGTGCGCGATCCCGGCGGCCGCCCTGTGGACGTTCGAGCCCATCGCCCCCGCACCGTACCGTCGTCCACCGTGGCGGATTGACGGCTCAACGTCGCCGGTACCGGGCCGAGTTACGGGCGGAGTTGCGGGCGGTGCGGTGTCGGTGTCGGCTGGCGCCGGCGGCCGGAATCACCGTGGGTGGCAGCCGCCGGTGGGGCCCGTGTGGTGCTGTTCGGCGCGATCCTCGACCGTCCCCGCGACGCTGGGTCAGCCGCGTCAGCCGCGTCAGCCGCGTCAGCCGGGCCAGCCGCGCGAGGGGCGCGATGGGCGCCGCGCCGGGCGGCGGGCGCGGTCTCGTCGGTGGCGGGCGGGCAGCCGGATCCGACCGGCCGGGGCGAGTGACCGTGTGCGCCCCGGCGGGCCGTGGACCTGGCACGCTGTGGGCTGTGGGGATTCTGGGCGGATCCGCGCGAAGTCCGGTGAAACAGATCACTGCCAAGTTCGGGCTGGGTACAGTCCGTGACCGGGCAGGGCGGTCGGCAGTGGGGGCGAGGGGTGGCGCGGTGCTGGTGACGCCGGAGGCCGGGGACAGGATCGCCGACCGGTATCTCTTGCAGAACCCCATCGGCAGAGGCGGGATGGGCGTCGTCTGGCTGGCCTGGGACGAGCGGCTCGAACGGCGGGTCGCGGTCAAGTGCGCACGCCTGAACGACGAGCGGGCCGCGCGACGGCTCATGGGCGAGGCGCGCAACGCCGGGCGGCTGCATCACCCGAACATCGTGGGCGTCTTCGACTTCGTCGACGAGGGCGACACCTGCTGGATCATCATGGAGTACGTCCCTTCGCGCAGCCTCGCGCAGATCGTGACGGAGAGCGGCCCGCTCACACCCGAGGAGGCCGGCTCGATCGGCTGCCAGATCGCGGCCGCGTTGGCGAAGTCCCACAACGAGGGTGTGGTGCACGGCGATGTGACGCCGGAGAACATCCTCGTCACCGACGAAGGCGTGGCGAGACTGACCGACTTCGGGATCTCGCGGGCCCTGTGGAGCGACGTCACACAGAGCGCGACGGGCGGTGTGCGCGGCAAACCCCGGTACCTGGCTCCGGAGTTGGCCAAGGGGCAGCCCGCGGGCGAGAAGTCCGACGTGTTCTCCCTGGGTGCCTCACTGTTCGCGGCGGTCGAGGGCCGGTCGCCGTACGGGGAGGCCGAACACCCCATGGCGTATCTGGCCCGGGCCGTCGAGGGACACATCGAGCCCGCGCACCGGGCCGGTCCGCTGGACGGGCCGCTCACCGCTCTGCTGGAGGTGGAGGTCCGGCGCCGGCCCGATGCCGCCAGGGCACAGGAGCTGCTGACGCGCGCCGCACCCCCGCCCCCGCACGTACAGGAGCAGTTGCGCGACGGCCGTATGCGGGGCGCTCGCGGGGACCTCATGTCCCGCACGCTCCGGCTGCCGCGGCTCCTGGGCCGCCCGCGGGACTACACGCCCTTCATGCTCCAGCCACCACGGCCCGTACGCCGCCGCCACCGCCGCCCTTTGGCGATCACGGCGGTGGCGCTGGTCGCGGCGGGCGCTGTCACGGCCGGGCTCGTCCTCTTCGGCCCGTGGGCCTCGAAGGACGAGGGCGACGAGGGTGGCCGTACCGGCGCGACCGACGGGAAACCGTCGGCCACGGCGCAGGCCGGCGCCATCGGTGACGAGCGCACGGCGGACCCCTGCGGGCTGCTCGACGCAGCCTCGCTGAGCCGCTTCGGCGGCACGGCACTGGACCCTGAGTACGGGGAGATCGACCGGTGCGACGTCCTGGTGCGCAACAACAGCGGTGACGACACCGCGGGCGTCCAGGTCAACCTCGACTCGGACCGGGACGATTTCGACGACATCCTGTCCACCCGCCTGGTCGGCAGCCTCACGGTCGTGACGCTCAAGCGTGAGGGGAGAGCCTGCGAACGGGCCGTCCTGACCACCGACGGCAAGCAGGTCCGCGTGATCGGGAAGCAGCTCGGCAAAGGGTCGCCCGACCCGTGTCAGATGGCTGACGCCGCCTCCGATCACGTCGTCGGCGTGCTGGCCGAGGGCCCGGTCCCGCGCCGTCCGTCGACGCCGGTCACGAACTCCCTGGCCCGGCTCGACACCTGCACGCTGCTCGACGCCACCGAGCTCAAGCGGCTTCCCGGCGTCGAGGTGGACAACCGGGACCGCGGCTTCGGCTCCTGGAACTGCGACTGGTCGAGCGACGACGGCAACCGCGAGGTGGAGATCCAGTTCAGCCGGGACAACTCCCTGGACGCCGACGACGGAACGCCGGTGGACGTCGCCGGCACGAAGAGTTACTTCATAGCGGACGAGGCCGAGGCCGACAGTTGCACCGTACGGACCCCGCACCGCACCTACCCGGCCTCGGTCGGCGACCGCATCACCGAACTCTTCCAGCTGACCGTGTACGCTCCGCAGCCGACCAGGCAACTGTGCGACACCGCCACGGAGTTCGCAGCCGTCGTCGCGCGGAACATCGCGAAGCGATTGCCGGAGACGTGAGACGTGACATGACCGAGCCGGGAACGGCGCGGGGACGGCCGGGGGAGCGGGGAACGCCCGCTCCGGACGGCCGGTTCCTGCCCGCCACCCACGGGAGCCTCGCCCGGGGCGCGTCCGCGCCGCTGCCCGGCACCCTCTTCGCGCTCGCACTGACCGGCGGAATGACGCTGGGGCCCGGAGACGGGCGCGAGGTCCTGTTCGGCCGCAACCGGCCCGAGGTACACGTCTGCCTCGGCGAGGACGACCCCCGGCTCAGCCGCCACCAGGGCACGTTCACCCACCGGGACGGCCGCTGGTGGGTGAGCAACGCCGGGCGGCTGCCGATCCGGTGCGCCGGGGCCCGCCTGCTGTTCCGGGGCGAGGAGCCACTGCCGCTCGACACCGGCTACACCCCGCTGTTCGTCGGCGGTTCACGTGGCCGCGAGCACTTGCTGGAGGTCCTGGTCACCGGCCCCGAGGACGAGCGGCCGGTGCCGCGGCACGGGGACGTCACCAGCCCGCCCCGGGTGTGGGCCCTGACCGAGCGGGAGAAGCTCGCCCTCGTCGTGCTGGGCCGGCGGTACCTGCTGCACGAGCCCCGGCCGCAGCCGCTGACCTGGAGGCAGACCGCCGCCGAGCTCGCCGAGTCGCAGCCGTACGAGGGCTGGACGGACAAGCGTGTCGAGCACCTGGTCAACGGCGTGCGCACCCGGCTGTCCCGCGACGGGGTGCCCTGGCTGACCCGCGAGGAGCTCGGCGAGCCGGTGGGCAACGCGCTCAACGACAACCTGATCCGGGCCCTGCTGGCGTCGACCACGCTCGTACCGATGGACCTGGCACTGATCGACGCCGCCTGACGCCGCCTGGCCGGGTGGGAACTACTTGCGGACTCGGCCCCATGGTTTGAAGACCGAGAGCACTGTGGCGAAGCTCAGGAGCGCCAGGGCGGTGGCTCCGAGGAACGACACGAACCAGATGTCCTGCAACGCCTGCTCGCCCGAGGCGAGTTCGGTGATGGGGCCCAGGAAAGCCAGCATCATCGCGCAGGCGACGACGTTGAGGACCAGCTTCACGGCGACCCACCAGAAGCGTACGAGTCCCCACTTGGTCGCCAACCCCAGCAGGACGCCGGTGATCAGGCAGATCGTCCCTGCTATGAGGGCCGACAGCAAGAGGGGGACGACGAAGAAGTCCGCGAGTGCGCGGTAGACGGCGTCGCGGTCGTCGCCCGCGCGTACCCAGCCGATCGCCACCAGGACGATGGAGATGACGTCGATGCCGATCCAGGCTCCCGCCGAGACGACATGTGTGACCAGGATGCTCTTGCGCAGCCGGGCCGGGATGGTCCAACGGGGCCGGCTGGGCCGTTGCGGTGAGGTGGTTCGGGCTGGGGAAAGCGTGGTCATGGCCGTCCTGGTCTGTGGATCGTCTCGGGTACGGGTCAGCAGTCGGAGCCTGTGACGGGGCTCGACCTGAGTGGATGACCCGCGGTGTGCGGCGTCGGGTCCGGACGCGATGGGGGTACGTCTCTCCCGGCGGGGCGGGGCGGGGCGGGGCGGGGTCAGCGGGCGAGGGAGACGGCGAAGGGGGTGAAGCCGTGGCGGCGCAGGACGTGGGGGACGACGAGGATCATGGCCTCTGTCGCGCGGGCGGTGGTGATGTCGCCGAGGTCCTCGATCCAGTCGGTCTGCCAGCCCAGGTCGCCCAGGAGGGTGGTGACGGTCTTCTTGGCCTGCTCGTCGTTTCCGGAGAGGTAGGCGGTGGGCGGGACGGTCAGTTCCCCGGGGGCGGTCATGACCATGAACAGCATGGTGTTGAGGGTCTTGACGACGTGGGTGTCGGGCAGGGCGGCCTGGAGTTGTTCGGCGAGGCTGCTGCCCGGGTGGCACAGGTCTCCGGGCAGGCCGTCGTCGGCGTCGTGGGTGGCGTTGGAGACGTCGATGAGGATTTTGCCGGCCAGCTCGGCCCGCAGGGCGGTGAGCCGGTCCAGGGTGCTGTCGCCGGGGGTGGCGTTGATGACGATGTCCGCGGTGCGGGCGGTGGTGGAGTGATCGGCGTAGCGGATCGCGGTGCCGTCCGCGGGCGGCGTGCCTCTCTCGTCGCCGTGCTTGCGGCGGCCGAGGGTGACGTGGTGTCCCGCCGCGGTGAGGGTGCGGGCGAGGTTGGTGCCGACGCGGCCGGCGCCCAGGATGCCGATGCTGGTCATGGAGGGGGCTTCCTTACGGTCTGGGGTGGGAGGGGCAGGGTGGTCCGGGCGGGGGCGGTCAGATCGAGGCGAGGACGTCGAGCGCGGCGGTGTGGATGTGGGGGGCGGCGGCGAGGAAGTCGCGGCTGGCCGCGTTCCAGGGCTTGCCGTCCAGGTCGGTGACGGTGCCTCCGGCCTCGGTGACCAGCAGGGCGCCGGCGACCAGGCCGGAGCGGACGTCGGAGAACTGCCAGAAGGCGTCCATGCGTCCGGCGGCGACGTGGATGAGCTGCAGCGTGGCCGGGACGGACACGCGTACGACGAGACCGGCGGTGAGCATGGCGGTGATCGATGCGCCGATGCGGCGGAAGGCGTCGGGGCTCTCGCCGGGCCGGGCCTGGCCGGTGCCGATCAGCGCGGCTCCCAGTTCATCCTTCGCCGACACGGTCAGGGGACGGCCGTTGAGGTGGGCGCCGCCGCCGGCGGTGGCGGTGTAGGTGTCGCCGGTCAGCGGGAGGTGGACGACCGTGAGGACCGGCTGGTTGTCGCGCACCAGGGTGGCGGTGACGGCCCAGTCCGGCATGCCGTGGACGTGGTTGATGTTGCCCTCGGCCGGGTCGGCGACCCACCACTCGCCCGGCGGGAGTGCCCCGCCGGCCAGCTCGTCCTCCGCCCACTGCGACCCCGGCCGCGCCCGCAGCAGCGGCTCGCGCATCACGGCGAGGACCGCGTCGTCGTTCGCGTGGATCTCGCCGACGATCTCCATCAGGCTCACGCCCCGGGCATGGGTCGTGTAGCGCTCCCGCAGGGTGACTCCGGCGTCCTCCAACGTGGCGGTCACCGTGGACAGGAGCGTGGCGTCGAGGTCGAAAGGCACGGCTGTGGCCATGGCGTACTCCCTGGGTTCGGTAGAAGCGGGGGTGTTTCCGGAGGTTGTCCCCGCCCCGCATCTCGAAGGTAGAAGCCGCGACTGTTAACAACAAGTGCATGGTTTTCACTTATATAGTTACCGCCATGCAACTGGATCTGAATCTGCTCACCGCGCTCGACGCGCTCCTGGAGGAAGGAAGCGTCCAGGGCGCCGCGGCCCGGCTCCACGTCACCTCTCCTGCGATGAGCCGCTCGTTGGGCCGTATCCGCAAAGCCACCGGTGACCAGATTCTGGTCCGCACCGGACGCCACATGACTCCCACCACCCGCGCTCTGGCCATGCACACCCAGGTCCATGCCCTGGTGCAGCAGGCCCACCACCTGCTGTCCGCTCAGACGGAACTCGACCTGGCGACTCTGGAGCGGGTGTTCACCGTCCGCTGGCACGACGCCCTCGCCACCACCTGCGGGACAGCCCTGATCGCCGCGGTGCACCGCCAGGCCCCCGGGGTGCAACTGCGTCTGACCGCCGAGCCCGGCGACGACACCCCCGAGCTGCGCCGAGGCGAGGTCGACCTCGCCTCCAGTGCCGGCCCGCCGTCCCTGCCCGACATCCGCCACCGCCTCATCGGCCGCGACCGGCTCGTCCTCGCGGTCCGCCCGGGCCACTCCCTCACCGAACAGCCCGTGACCGCCGAGAGGTACGCGGCGGCCGATCACCTCACCGTCTCCCGGCGCGGACGTCTTCACGACCGGATCGACGACGCCCTGACCGCACTCGGCCACCAGCGCGCCGTCATCGCCTCCGCCCCCACCACAGCCACCGCACTGCAACTCGCCCGCGAAACCGACCTCGTGGTCACCCTCCCCGACGCGGCCACCCGCTCCGCCCGCCACCAGCTCGGCCTGACCACACTGCCGCTGCCGCTCGACCTGCCCGAAGTACCCCTCCACCTGCTCTGGCACCGGCGCCACGACAACGACCCCGCCCACGTCTGGCTGCGCGAAACGGCCACCCGGACCCTCCGGGCCCTGTTCACCCCCTCTTAGCTTGAGCTGAGGCGCGTTCGCCGTCCGGCAGGTCGGGGACGATGAAGCGGAGAAGGTGAGCCGCAGCCATGGGTCCAGTCGCCCGCAGACGCCGGGCCAGGCGCTCCGGGTCGGTGTCCCCACGGCCGGCCAGCTCCCGGGCCGGCGCGGCGTGCCGAAGCTGCCGAGCGGGTCCTTCCGCACGACGTCGTCCTGACCGGAGTCGGAGCCGTCCCGCCGCAGCGCGTCCAGGAGCTGGACGGCGGGGCAGGTCTGCGAGATCCCCCGGTTGCCGCTGAGCGCCTGACCGGCCCTGGTGCGGGCGACGGTGAATCCGGCCGCCGCGGCCCGGGCGGACAGCTCCTCCAGCAGCCGGGTCTTGCCGGATCACTGTTCCCCGCCCACCACGGCCCACTGCGGGCGGCCCGCGGTCGCGGCCGACAGCAGCGCGGTCAGCCGGGCGGTCTCCTCGCCGCGGCCCACGAAGGGGGTGGTGACGGGGCCCGGGCCCGGGTGCGTACACGAGGTGAGGTCGGGTCCGGAGAAACCTGAGGAAGCAGGTAAACCGGAGAGACCTGAGGAAAGGGACGCGTCGTACGCGGACGGCGCGGACAACGCGGACAACGCGACGGTGCCGAGGACGACGACGTCGTGCCGCAGGATCGCGGTCTGCAGTTCCCTGGCGTCCTGGAGGGCGCCGACCTGCGACGAATACGCGGAGCGGGCCACTCCACCCCGCCGCCGCCCGCAGCCGCCGCCACACCGCCGGCCGCCCCGAGTCCGGAACCGAACTCGGAGCACAGAAAACGCGAGGCATCCGCTGTTGACCCGGCGGCGGAACGCCCGCAGCCGTGTTGACCAGCAACGCGACCGTGATCAGTACCGCCGTGGTCCGACGCTGCGGCGCTGTCCGCGTTGGGTGAGGATTTCCTGGACCTGCCGGCCGCGGTCGTAGGCGCGGTCGTCGACCGGCACTCAGCCGGAAGGGCAGACGCAGACCTGTAGGCCGGTCAGGTGGGCCCGTCCGGGCTCCGGGAGAAGGCCGTGTCGCCGGCCGTCGCCACGATCGCGTCCTTGACGAGCAGCACTCGTGGCGGGGCGTCCTGCGCCTTGTCCCCGGGGTTGTCCAGCGCGGAGGTGCGCCATACCCCTGCTCCGGTGCGGCTGTCCAGTGCCAGCAGGCGGCCGAAGCGGTTGGAGAAATAGACCCGCTTGTACGTCGCCGACACCGCGGGCGCGGACAGACTCTCCATGTCCGTCGCTTTCTGCCAGAGTTGTCTGCCGCTGCCCGCCGACACCGCGGTGACCGACCCGTTGGACCGGACGAAGTAGACGACGCCGTCCACAAGGGTGGCCGTGCCGGTCAGCGGGCGTGCCAGCGGTATCCGTCTGACCTGCCCGGTTTCCGGGTCCACCCGCAGCAGCGCGTTGTACGGCCGTTCGTACCCGGCTTCGTACACGTCCTTCGCGGTCTGGGGGGCGAGGAACACGGGTTGCCCGCCGACAGCGCCGAGCGCTTCCGCCTTCCGGGGCAGTGTGGCGGTTTCCGTCAGGCTGCCCGGTGTGAGCTTCATCAGGTCGACCGGGGCCTGGCCGGGCTCGGTGCCGGCCGAGCACAGGGCGTAGGGGACGCCTCCCAGCACCGACGGAGTGCAGTACTTGTCCAGCGAGGGCGCTCGCCACAGTTCCTTGCCGGAAGGCCCGTATGCGATGAACGATTGGTCGTCGGGAGACAGGGTCAGCAGTCCGCCGTCGTACAGGATCGCGTCCTCGGACTTGCTGATGTCGCGTTGCCAACGCCGGTGCCCGGTGCCGGCGTCGAGAGCCACCACCCGCCTGGTCGTATCGTCCGGATCCTCGTACGCGTAGACGAGCCCGTCGCGAACGCCGATCGGTTGCACCCCCTGGGGGCGGGTGCCGGTCCGCCACACGGTGCGGCCGGAAGCCGTGTCGATCCTGGCGACCGTGAAGCCCGTACCACCGCAGAACAGCGCGCCTCCCTCCGCCACACATCCGGGGTCCTGGTAGTCGAGAGGGACACCCTTCACGTCGTACCGCAGAGCCGTGCTCCACGGCCGCCAGCCCTTGGGCAGCGACGCCGCACGGGTGGTGGCGTCGGGGACGGTGGTCTCGGCGGTGGCGGTAGTGGTCCTGTCCCGGTCTGACACGAAAACACTCACTCCGATACTCAGCCCTGTGACGGCCAGCGCCGTGCCGAGGCCGACGAGCAGCATCCGGGCTCGGCGTGCCTTGCCGGTGCCGGTGCTGGTCGCGGTGCTCGCGGAGGTGGTGGCCGCGCCCGGAGGAGTGGGGCGGGGCCGGGGTCTCGCGGACTTCCTGGCCTTCGGGAGCGCGGTGGCGTCGGATTCCGGCAGCGCCAGGAGTATGCGGTGCATGTCCGCCAGCTCGGGCCGTGCGGCCGGGTCCTTGTCCAGGCAGCGCTCGACGATGCCCACGAGCGATTCGGGTATCCCGTCGAGGTCCGGAGCCTCGTACATCACCTGGTAGCCGGTCATGTACGGGGTGTCGGCGTCGAACGGTCCCGTGCCGACGGCCGCGAACACCAGCAGTGACCCCAGCGAGAACACGTCCGAGGCCGGGGTGACCTCTCGGGGAGAGGACAGTTGTTCCGGCGACATGAAGGGCGGAGTGCCGATGACGCGCCCGGTCATGGTGAGACTCTGGTTGTCGGACGTTCGGGATATGCCGAAGTCGATGACGCGCGGCCCGTCCTCGGTCATCAGGACGTTGCCCGGTTTGAGGTCCCGGTGCACCAGGCCCACCCGGTGGATGTCGCGCAGCGCCTCGGTGAGCCCCAGCCCCAGCGCGCGCAGTTCCCGCTGGTTCAGCGGGCCGTCCTTCTCCACGGCTTCGGCAAGGCTGGCCCCCGGCACGTGGAGCGTCGCCATCCACGGCCGGTCGGCGTCCGGGTCGGCGTCCACGACAGACGCGGTGAAGGCGCCGCTCACTCTGCGCGCTGCCGCGATCTCCTGCCGGAAGCGCGTTCGGAACTCCTCTTCCTGGGCGTACGACCCGTGCACGAGCTTGACGGCGACCTGCCGGCCCGAGGCGGAGACTCCCAGGTAGACGACTCCCATGCCGCCCGCCCCGAGCCGACCGAGAAGGGTGTACCCGCCTACGGACTCCGGGTCCCCGCTGCTCAGGGGCGTCATCGCCGATCATCCTTCCTCTTGCCTGCCTGCCTCACGGGGATCAGCGTAGGGCCTGCCGCGCCGGAAGCGGAGCCGCGCCTATCACGGATCGGTGTCCCTGTGCTCCTGAGCCCGCCGACGTCATTGAGGCCCATGGTGTCTGTGTTCCAGGCCGGTGGGCGCCGGTGGTGACCACGCGGACGCGGACGCGGACGTGCAGGGCTTCGAGTACCCACGGTGTCCTTCTGCCGCCACAGGTGTGAGTGCTTGGTGGCACCGCTGTTGACCGTGGTTGTCCGCTGTTACAAGAAGGAGGCGGTCAATCTCGCTCTGAACTTCCATGCCGAGCAGCAGGAGCGTGCGGCGCGCATAAGCCGTCACTTCGAGCGCGCGCGTGAGTGGGGTGCCGTCGAGGACGCCGAGCGTCTGCAGTGGACCTCGTCATCGCCGCTACTGCCTTCGCGGACGGTGATCGCTCCCCGGCGGATGTGCACCCCTATGGGTTCGCCGCCGTCGGCGTCGAACTTGGCGGCGTTCTCCAGCAGATTGCCTACCGCGCGTTCGGGACACTGGGGGCGGCCGCGGACCACGGAGTCATCGGCGTCGACCTGACGGCCGAGCAGGCCGACGCGTGGCTCTGTGCGCGGAAGGTGAGACCGACAAACCGGACGCCCGAACATCTTTGTGACCGACTATCCACTCGTACGGGTGATCCAGGTCGCGTGCAGCCGTCTCGGTGGGTGCGGTGTGGTCCAGCATGGGGCCGCCCTGCCGTCCATGTCCCCCACCAGGAAGGCTTCTTCCGCCATGCCTGCCCCTGCTCCTGCCCCTGCTCCGGCCACTCCTCGCCCGGCCGATATCGGCAGACCGTACGGGCTTCGTCCCGGTCGGCGATACCGGGAAGCCGCCCATCCCCCTACCGCTCTCCGACCGGAATGCTGACGAAGGAGATCCAGGCGGGCCTGGAGCAGTGGGCCGCCCGGGTGGACGACACACGGCGACGCGTTCGCGAGGCGGGCCAGGCGGAGAGGGCCAGCCGGATCCGCTACGCCGCGCAGTGTCGGCGTGAGGCGTTCAAGTATCTTGCGACGACGTGCGGTTCACTGCGCGGTTGGCCGGGCCGGGAACAGGTCGGCGACCAGGGGGTGCTCGCCGCGCACCGCATTCTCCTGGCCCTGGACGGGCTGGAGATCCGCAAGGTCCTGCCGCTGGTCACCGCGGCGGCAGGGAAGGGCCGGATCCCGGCCAGGTTTCTGGCCGAGGCGACCGACGCGCTCTGCGTCGCCGAGCGGCGCCCCCAGGTCTACGGCACGGTGGCAGGGCATTCCGTCGCCGACGAGGCCCGCGTCGATGCGTTGCGTGCTGCGCTGGGGTTGCCTCCTCTGGCTCCCCAGCCCTTGCTCCCGCGGGCGTTCACAGCCCGAAAGTCAGAGCCTGATGAGCCACTTCGCCCCGAACTAGCCGTCCTGCAGGGGCTGTTGAGGGAACTCCCGTCGGTCGGGCCGCTTCCGCGCACCGTCCGTCCCACGGTCGCCGTGCACTCGGTATGGGGATGCGCGTACTGCGGCGGGCCGGCCCAGCCGGATGCCGCCGAGCTGGAGATCCGGGGCCGCGTATGGCGGCTCTGCGCAGCGTGCGAGCAGTGCCCGGACACTCCGGAAGACCGACTGCTGGACGTGCTGACGGCCAAGGGCGGTATCTCGGAGGCCGAGGCCCGAGCCACCTCCGGGCTGGCCCGGCACGAGGGCTGGCGGCTCCCGATGCGCTACCACCAGACCACCGCCCGCCCCAACCACCGTCCGCAGCCCCGCTGGGACCACATCCCGGACACGGCGGTCACCAAACTGACCACGTTCGCCGAGCAACGGCGTCCCGCTGTCACCCCTGTGGTCATGCCGACCCAGCGCACGGTGCCGACCCCGCGGCCGCACCCCGAACTGCTTGTTTCGTCGAAGGCGAAGACACTGCTGTCCCTGCCTCCCGAGCAGCCGCTGACCGCCGCCCAGGTCGGTAAGGCTCTGCAATTGGCGCCGGGGACATCCGAGAGCCGCGGGCTCGTGATCACCACCGTGCGTGAACTCCAGGCCGCCTTCGCCTCGCCTCCCCCTTGGCTGACGGACTCCCACCGCACTCTCGCGGCTCAGCGAGAAGCCAACCAGGCCCGCCGCCGGACGGGAGCGGCGACCGCCGAGCCCGAGGCTCGTGCGGCTGTCTCCTCCCGCCCGGCGCCCCAGACCGGGCCGCCCCACCCGCACATGCTGATCTCGACCCGGGCGGAACGGATACTCACCCGGCCGCACGACCAGCCGTTGCAGCCCGGCCAGGTCACCAAGGCCCTCCAGATCGCACACGCCACCAGCGTGAAGCACCGCCTGGACGTGAGAACCGTCGGCGAGCTCGAGGCCCTTTTCCACAGCCCACCCGGCTGGCTCCTTGATCTCCACCGCAAACTCGCGGCCGAGCGGGCGGCGAACCTGATCCGCCATGCAGCCCCCGACCCCGGCCCCGACGCCGACGCCGATTTCGAGGTCGGCGCGCGGCTCCGGCAATCTCGATGCCCGCAGGCGCAGTACAGGTTCTCCCAGCTTGGGACGGCGACTCCGGCGCGGTGATCGGAGCCGCTGGCTGAACAGCTCTACCTCGGCCGGCGTGGATCCTGCCGAGGTGGAGGCAGGATCACGCCGCCTTCTGGCGGAAGCCCGTGGGCATCAACTGGCGGAAGCGCGCAAGCAGCATGGGCCGGCGAGCAGCGACCGGGGTAGCGCGGCAGCGTAGCTGGCTGCAGAGACCTGGGGCTCACTCACGCGGCGAACCTTCCCGCGCGATGACTGCTCGGCGTCGCCGCGCAGCAGGCGGGCGAGTGCGCTGGTGTTGATCAGGAACTGCGCGGCGTTCACCGGCGGTGGTTCCCCTTGTCCCCGAAGAGATCCAGATCGAAGGCACCATCGGCTGCCGCCGCCCGTGGACGGGTGAGCACCGGCGCGTGTCGCCGGTTCTCCAGCCCCTCGCGCTCATGGGTGCATCACCTCAGCGGACAGGTCGTTCGGGGATCCTCGGAAGAACCCTCTCGGCGATGTCGAGGAGAACGCTGTCGTTCGGGAGGGTTCCGGACGCGCTCCACACGGTGATGTCGCAGTAGCCGCCTCGGTCATTACGGTCCAGGGCCACGGACAGTGTCCTGGCCAGGGGGCCTTCTTCGACCGGTCCGCCGGATCCGCCACCCCCGAGATTGATCTCGAGCTTCATGGTGTGATCCGAGGCGAGGACCGCGGGCCGACCGAGAACCGTAAGCGTCTTGACGTCCGTCTCATCCCCGAACTTCATCAGCTTCACGTACTGGTCGGTCGACAGCTCGTTGTAAGTGGCCGAGACATTCACGGTGTACGTGTCGAACGTGACCTCGGCCTCCGGTTGGGCGACCTTCTCATCAGTCAGAGGAGCGGTGTTGTTGGTGCTGGAAGCAGTGGTCGCGGTCTCTCCAGGTGTTCCAAGGAGCTTGGCCAGGTCCGGCCGGTTGAGCGCCTTGCACAGTTCTTCACCGGTCACAGGCTGGGGTGTGTCCTTGTATGCCTTCGGAAGCTCCTCGGGGGCCCCGTCTGAACACGAGGCGGGTTGCGGGGCGTTGTTGTCGGACGGCATCAAGCGTGGGGCCGCCCACAGCGCGACCGCGACTGCCCCGAACACGGCTACGGCCGCGACGGCCTGGCCCCATGCGTTGGGTTCCTTCTCCGGAGTGTCCGGGCCTGGACGCGGCCCGGTTCCGGCCGCGGCTTGGGGCTGGGGCTGGGCGGCAGCATCGGGTTCCGCCCCGTCCGCGGAGGCTGTCGGACTCGGGTTCCGGCGTGCGCGCAGGGCCCGGATCACCGCGTAGACACGTATTGCGGTGAACACGAGGAACACCACGCCGAGACCGGCCGCGACCCGATCGTGATCGCGGACGGCGAGATACATGATGCGTACGCCGAGGACAGACCCGATCGCGATGAGGAGGGGCTCGCGGACCCAGAACGGCAGGAGACGGAGGAGGAGACCTAGCATCCGGCGATCTCACCAGGAGAAGATCACATTTGCCATATGGAAGCCACAGTTCCGGACATGTGAAGGGGACGGATCGGCCTCAACTCGCCGATGATCACTGCCCGTACGCGCCATCTGCAAGATCTGCCGGTTCACGCGACCCGGTCAGAGCCGCACCCGCGCCTACTGCGGGCTCGTGTGGCGCGGCCCTTGGTGGTGGGTGCGTCGGGCATACGGCTTCCCTGAGTCAGTTTTTGGACTTGCTGGTCCATTTTATGCGAAGCACAGTTGCGGCATGACTGAACGACTGCGGAACAAGACGGCGCTGGTCACGGGATCGACCAGCAACATCGGGCGGGCGATCGCCGAAGGGCTCGCCGCCGAGGGGGCTCACGTGATCGTGTCCGGCCGCAATCGGGAACGAGGGGCACAGGTCGTCGAAGGGATCCGCGCGTCCGGCGGGCGGGCCGGCTTTCTGGAGGCAACCCTCGACGGTAGCGCCGAGGCTTCCCAGGACCTGGCCGATCGGGCCCGTGAGACCTTGGGCGGACGGATCGACATCCTGGTGAACAACGCCGGCATCTACCCGGCCCCCGGCACCACCGACACCGACGAGGAGACGTTCGACCGGGTCTACGGCGTGAATGTGAAGGCGCCCTTCTTCCTCACCGCTGCCGTCGTCCCGACCATGACGGAGGCCGGTAGCGGGGTGATCACCAACCTCGGCTCGTGGATCGCGCGCCTGGGCGTTCCTTTTGGCGCGCTCTACAGCTCCACCAAGGGAGCCATGGAGACGCTCACGCGGGCGTGGGCCGCGGAGTTCGGTCCGATGGGCGTGCGAGTGAACGCCGTTTCCCCCGGCGTGATCCTGCCCCCGGCCCCGGAAGGCGGCGAGCCTCATCCGGGCGAGATCATGATGAAGGGCACCCCGGCCGGTGACGTCGGCACGCCGGACGCCATCGCGCACGCCGTGGTCTGGCTGGCCGGCGACGAAGCGGCCTTCGTGCACGGAACCGTGGTGGATGTCGACGGGGGCAGGACAGGGGTCGCCGTCATCGCCGCGTAGCACGCGGATTCGGAGTCTTCCCGTGCCTGTTGTGCTTGGTGGCTCACTCCGCCCGGAGCTGAGCCGGTCAACAAGCAAGCCCCAGGCCGCTGACCTGGGGCTTCAATCTGGAGTGGGTGGCGAGAATCGAACGCGCACTCTCAGCTTGGGAAGCGACAGCGTCTGCGAGGCTCCATTGGTTCTGGCCTGCGTTGATCTGTCATGCCGACGCTGTTGCGCGGGCCCGGTTGCACTGCTGTTGACCGTGGTTGTCTGCCCTTACGGGCACGCTTTGGGCACGGCTTCGAAGAACGGTCGGCAGGGCCATTCCGGCAGAGCCGAGCCGGCTAACGCTCGGGCGCGGGTTGCTCGCCCGAGCCCCGGGCGATCAGCCGAGTGGGCACGGTGATGGTCCGGGGCCGGGTGCGGTCGCCGTCAAGTCGGGTCAGGGCGGTGGTCGCGGCTGCCCTGCCGAGTTCTTCCGCGTCCTGGGCGACGACGGTCAGAGCGGGTTCGAGTGCTTCGGCCAGTGAGACGTCGTCGAAGGCGACGACGGCGACGTCCTTGCGTTTGCTGCGGGCCAGTTCGGCGACCGTCCCCAGCGCCATGATGTTGTTGCCGGCGAACAGGGCCGTGGGGGGATCGGCCAGGCCGAGGAGTTGGGCGGTCGCAGCCTCGGCTCCTTGCTGGTCGTGGGCGTTGGTGACGAGCGAGCGGTCGTAGGGGATGCCGGCTTCCTGCAGCGCCGAGCGGTAGCCGGCCTGACGTTCACGGCGGGTGTACAACTTCGGGGGCAGGTCGCCGACGAAGCCGATGCGCCGGTGTCCGTGGGCGAGGAGGTGGACGACGCCGTCGTGGGCTCCGGCACGGTTGGAGCTGACGATGCTGTCCGTGGCGAGGCCGACTCCGGGTCGGTCGAGGAAGATCACTGGCAGTCCCGCCGTACGGTGGGACTTGAGGTGGGAGTGGTCGGCGCCGACGGACGGAACGACGATCAGGATGCTGACACGGCGGGCGAGGAGATTGTCCGTCAGGGCACGTTCGCGCTCGGGGTCGTCCGCGGAGGAGCCCATCAGCAGGGTCAGTCCGCGTTCGCGGACGGTGTCCTCGATGGCGCGGGCCACGGCTCCGAAGAAGGGGTTGGCGAGGTCGGGAATGACCAGGCCGATGGTGGTGTCCGGGCCGCCGACACGGATGTTGCGGGCCATGAGGTTCGGCTGGAAGCCGAGCTTGGCCACCGCGGCGAGTACCTGTTCCCTGGTCCGGGCGGAGGCGGGCCCGTCCTCGTTGAGGACGCGGGAGACCGTCTTGGCGCTGACGCCGACTTCTCGGGCGACATCGGCCAGGGTGGGGCGGCGGTTCGCTGCCATGTGGGAAACCGTCTCGTGAGGGCTTTCGGTTCCGGCCTCGGCCTCGGCCGGAAAGTGCGAGAGCTGGGTCGTGCTGTCAGGTGGCCTGGACTCCGGCGGCCTTTGCCGCCTCGGAATCCGCTACGACAGTATCTCCGGCCGCATCGACGGTGAGCGCGCCGGTCATGATGGCGACGACCTCCGCCATGGAGTAGTCGGAGGGCTTGATCACGGCGGCGCGCCGACCCAGCCGGTGGACGTGGATCCGGTCGGCGATCTCGAAGACGTGCGGCATGTTGTGGCTGATCAGGACGACCGGCATGCCCTTGTCGCGGACCCGGCGGATGAGGTCGAGGACCTGCCCGGACTCCTTGACGCCGAGGGCGGCGGTGGGCTCGTCCATGACGACGACGCTGCGCGCCCAGGCGACGGAACGGGCGACCGCGACGGCCTGTCGCTGCCCGCCGGAGAGCGTCTCGACCGACTGCGTCAGCGAGCGCAGGCCGATCTTCAGGTCGGCCATGTGCTCGGCGGCCTCCTGGCGCATGCGCTTCTTGTCGAGCATGCGGAAGACACTGCCGAGGACGCCGGGGCGGCGCAGTTCGCGCCCGAGGAACATGTTCGACGCGATGTCCATGGAGGCCGCCACGGCGAGGTCCTGATAGACCGTCTCGATGCCGTGGGCGCGGGCGCTCTGCGGACCGGAGAAGGTGATGGGTTCGCCGTTGAGCCGTATCTCGCCCGCGTCGGGGGTCACCGCACCGGTGAGCGCCTTGATCAGGCTGGTCTTGCCGGCGCCGTTGTCGCCGATGACGGCGAGGACCTCGCCGGGCAGCAGGTCGAAGTCGGCGCCGTCGATGGCGGTGACCTGGCCGTAGCGCTTGACCAGACCGCGGGCCTGCAGGACGGGCGTGGGGGAGGAGGTGGTGGTCATCGGGTCTTCTTCCGGGAGAGCTGGTCGACGGTCACCGCGAGGATCACCAGGACTCCGGTGATCAGGGTCTGGTAGATGGACGCGACGCCCATCAGCTGCAGGCCGTTGCGGAAGACGCCGACGATGAGGACGCCGATGAAGGTGCCCAGGACCGAGCCGCGTCCGCCGAAGAGGCTGGTGCCACCGAGGACCACCGCGGTGATGCTGTCGAGGTTGTCGGTCTGACCGGCCTGCGGGTCGCCGACTCCGGTGCGGGAGATGAGCAGCAGGGCGGCGATGCCGTAGAGGAGACCCGCCACGGTGTAGATGGCGATGGTCAAGCGGGAGGTGCGGATGCCGTTGAGACGCGCCGCTTCCTGGCTGTTGCCGAGGGCGTACACGTGCTGGCCCCAACTGGTGTTGCTCAGCGAGAAGGCGAGGAGGAGGAACAGGCCGATGGTGACGAGGGAGCCGTAGGTGATGTCGGTGTGGCCGAGGGGAAAGGTCTTGCCGAGGGCCGTCAGCGGCCCCGGCAGGCTGGTGACCGTCTGCTCCTCGGAGTAGATGTGGGTCAGCGCGAACGCCACGTTGAGCATGCCGAGGGTGACGATGAACGGCGGTAGCGGGATCTTCTGCACCAGCAGCCCGTTGAGCAGCCCGAAGCCGCCGCAGACGGCGATACCCAGAGCGATGGCGACGAGCGGGGGCAGGGAGCCCTCGGCGGCCATCTTCGCGATCACGATGCTGCCGAACGCCATCACGGCGCCGCACGACAGGTCGATGCCCGCGGTCAGGATGATCAGGGTCTGTCCGATGGCCAGGGTGCCCACGACCATGACCTGCTGCACGATCAGCGAGAAGTTCCCGCCGGTCAGGAACTGGTCGGACGAGAAGGAGAAGAAGGCGCAGGCCAGGAGGAGGGCGACCATCGGGCCGGTGGTCGGCGCCGTGAGCAGTCGGCGGGCCGTCGTCGGTGCTTTGAGCTCGGCGTACGGCGTGGTCGTGGCTGTCATGCGAAGTCCTTGTCGGAAGACAGTGGTCGTTGTCCTTCCCGGTCGGAGGACAAGAGGACGAGCGGGCGGCCGTCACCTGGTCGGGGAGGGAGGGACGGCCGCCCCGCTGAGGGGGGGGCGTACGGATCAGGCGTACGGATCAGGCGTACGGATCCACGCGTACGGCTCAGCCCCAGCAGTTCTCCAGGCCGTTGGCGGTGTCCTTCGACGTGATTCCGTCCTGCGCCTTGTCGGTGATCAGCGTGACGCCGGTGTCGGTGTAACCGGACGCCTTCTTGCCGTCCTTGGCGTACGTCACGACGGCCTTGACGCCCTCGGCGGCCATCTTCAGCGGAAACTGCTGCGAGGTGGCGGCGATCTTGCCGTCCTTGACGGCCTGGGTCCCGGTGCAGCCGCCGTCGACGGAGACGATCAGGACGTCCTTCTCCCGGCCCTTGGCCTTGAGCGCGGTGTACGCGCCCAGCGCGGCAGGCTCGTTGATGGTGTAGACGACGTTGATGCCCGGCTCCTTCTGGAGGCAGTTCTCCATCGCCGTCTGGCCCTTGGCCTGGTCGCCGCCGGTGTCCTGGGCGCAGGCGACGTCCTTGTCGGTGGCGCCGAAGCCCTTCAGGAAACCGGCGTGCCGCTTGACGCCGACGGACACACCCGGCGCGAGGTCGAGGGCGGCTATCTTCGCGGTCTTGCCCTTCATCGCGGCCTTGGCGTACTCGCCGATCAGCTCGCCGGCCTTGAGGTTGTCGGTGGCGAAGAGGGCGTCGACCGCGCTTTCCGGCTCGGTCGGCGTGTCCAGGGCGATGACCAGGATGCCCTTGGCACGGGCCTTCTCGAGCGCGGGCACGATGGCCTTGGAGTCGCTCGGCGTGATCAGGATGCCCTTCACGCCGGCGGCGACCATGTTCTCGACGGCCGTCACCTGACCGGCGTTGTCCCCGTCGAACTTGCCGGCCGCGGTCATCAGCTTGACGCCCTCGGTCTTCGCGGACTTCTCCGCGCCCTCCTTCATCTTCACGAAGAACGGGTTGGTGTCGGTCTTGGTGATCAGACCGACCTTCACGTCGCCCGAGCCGGCGCTCGAGGAGCCCGATCCTGAGCCGGACCCGCAGGCCGTCAGGGTGAGGGCCGCGACACCCGTGACCGCGGCGATTCCGAGGAGGGAGGAGGACGGGCGAGAGGTGCGAGACATGATCGACTCCTGTGGGATAGCGAGCGGCGCGGGATGGGGATCGGAGCACGCCGTCCGGGTGTCATCGTTGACTTATGTCATCGTTGACACTGCCTGGCGAGGATGATGGACTCCGCCTCGCGGAAACGTCAATGCCTTGCGCTTGTCACAAATTGGCAAACATCCGCCGTCGCCGCCCATCGCGACTGCCCGACAGGTCCACCCCCGACGCCCCCGACGCCCCCGACGTGACCGGTGCCCGTACGGCCGCCAGAGAAGAGTCAGCCCATGAGTCCGCGTCAGATCACCGTCCTGGGGGAGTGCGTCGCGGACGCGTTCGCCGAACCCGCGAGCACCTCTGGCGAACTCGCCCTACGTGTACTGCCGGGCGGTGGACCTGCGAATACGGCAGTGTCCCTGGCCCGTCTGGGTACCCCGGCCCGCTTCCTCGCGCGGCTGTCCGGCGATGTGTTCGGCCGTCTGTTCCGCACCCGTCTGGAGGCGTCGGGGGTGGACCTGTCGGACGCCGTCCAGGCTGTGGAGCCCAGCACGCTGGCCGTGGCGGAACTGGACGCCCAGGGACAGGCCGCGTTCTCCTTCCATGCCCAGAACACGGCCGACTGGCAGTGGACGGCCCAGGAGCTGGCGCGGGTGGACCTGTCCGGCACCGCCTGCGTGCACACCGGATCCCTGGCTCTGGTCCGGGAGCCCGGCGCGGTGGTGGTGGAGGACTTCCTGGCGACGGCAGCCTCTGACGCGACCATCAGCATCGACCCCAATGTGCGGCCGCTGCTGGTGCACCCCGACGTCTACCGTGCCCGGCTGGCGCACTGGTGCGCCCTCGCTGATGTGCTCCGGCTGAGCGAGGACGACCTGGAACTCCTGCTGCCGGGCACGCCGTCCGAGCAGGCGTGCGACCTCTGGCACGCGGCCGGGGCGCGGCTCGTCGTGATCACGCGCGGTGCCGACGGCGCCCTGGCCTCGCTCGACGGTGAACGGGTCCAGGTGCCCGCAGTCCCGACGAGCGTCGCCGACACGGTCGGGGCAGGCGACTCCTTCACCGCCGGACTGCTGCACCACCTCGGCGCTCGTGGACTCCTGGGTGGCCGGCTGACGGAACTCCGCCTGGACGACGTCGAGGAAGCCTGCCGCTTCGGCACCCGCGTCGCGGCCCTGACCTGCTCGGTCGCCGGACCCAACCCGCCGTGGCAGAGCCAACTGGCGCAGCTCGCCGCGGCCGACCGCGTATGACGGGCGAGCACGCCGCTCAGCAGGACATCACCGCCGAACCGTTCAGGACATCACGGCCGAACCGTTGACGCGTCAGCCGGATTGCCCCCATCATCGGGCCACTCGATGTCATCGATGACACAAGTCAACGATGACATCCCTTGCCGATGCCGTGGACGACGGCGCCGAGAAGGGCACCACTTTTCGCCGGATCCGAGCCGGGCAGCAGGCTTCGTTGCGCGGACGGCCGCAGCACAGGAGGCAGCGTGAGCTCTGGACGTGTATTCCGGCATGCCCGTATACGGATGATCGCGGTGGTGGCGACCGTCTGCGCCCTGCTCGCCCCCCAGGCCGTAGCCGCCGACACCCCGCCGTACTCCGAGGCCCACCGCCCCCAGTTCCACTTCACGCCGGACAAGAACTGGATGAACGACCCCAACGGTCTCGTGTACTTCGAGGGCGAGTACCACCTCTTCTACCAGTACAACCCGAATGGCAACTCCTGGGGAGACATGTCCTGGGGGCACGCGGTCAGCAAGGACCTCGTGCGCTGGAAGGAACTGCCGCTCGCCCTGTCGCACGACGACGAGGAGATGGTGTTCTCCGGCAGCGCGGTCGTCGACCGGGACAACACCACCGGCTTCGGCACGGCGGAGAACCCGGCCATGGTGGCGATCTACACCAGCCAGAACAAGGCCACGGGCATCCAGTCGCAGTCGCTCGCCTACAGCACCGACCGTGGCCGTACCTGGACGAAGTACCAGGGCAATCCTGTCATCGACATCGGCTCCAAGGACTTCCGCGACCCCAAGGTCCAGTGGTACGCGCCGACGAAGAGCTGGCTGATGACGGTGTCGATGTCCGCCGAGCACAAGGTGCGCTTCTACTCGTCCAAGAACCTCAAGGACTGGAAGCTGCAGAGCGACTTCGGGCCGGCGGGCGCGACGGGCGGCGTGTGGGAGTGCCCGGATCTGTTCCCCCTCGCGGTCGACGGGGACGAGAAGAAGATCAAGTGGGTCCTGGTCGTCAACATCAACCCCGGTGGAATCGCGGGCGGTTCGGCCGCCCAGTACTTCGTCGGCGACTTCGACGGCGAGAGGTTCACCGCCGAGGACAAGGGCACGTACACCCCGCCCACCGGCACGGTGGTGCAGGACTTCGAGGGCACGGACTTCGGTTCGTGGACGACCACGGGTACCGCGTTCGGCCAGGCGCCGGCCGCCGGGGCGGTGGACGGTCAGGGCACGGTCGACGGCTTCGACGGCAAGGGCCTTGCCAACAGCTTCCACTCGGGCGACGTCACCACCGGCACCCTGACCTCGCCCTCCTTCACCGTCGACAGCAAGTACCTGAACTTCAAGGTCGGTGGCGGCCGGCACCCGCACGTGGACGGCACCGCCATGGAGCAGGGCCCGCCACCCGCGGGCACGGTCCTCGCCGACTTCGAGGGCGGCACCTACGGCGACTGGACGACGACCGGGGACGCCTTCGGCGCCGCACCGGCCACCGGCACCCTCCCCGACCAGCAGGAGGTCTCAGGCTTCCTGGGCAGCGGCCTGGTCAACAGCTACCTGAACGGCGACGCCACCACCGGCACCCTCACCTCGCCCGAGTTCACCATCGACAAGGACTACGTCAACTTCCTCGTGGGCGGCGGCAACCACCCCGCCGGCTCCGGCAACGCGACCGCGGTCGAACTGCTCGTCGACGGCAAGGTGGTCCGCAGCGCCACCGGACAGGATCGCGAGGCACTCGACTGGGCTTCCTGGGACGTCAAGGACCTCGCCGGCAAGAAGGCACAGATCAAGATCGTCGACGACAACAGCGGCGGCTGGGGCCACCTCGACGTCGACCACATCATGCTCTCCGACACCCAGGCCCTGCCCGTCACCCAGGAGACGTCCGTCAACCTGATCGTCGACGGCAAGGTCGTCCAGAGCGCTACCGGCTCCAACAGTGAGACCCTGGACTGGGCCTCCTTCGACATGCGCTCCTACGCCGGCAGGCAGGCGCGGATCCAGCTCGTCGACATGAACACCGCCGGCTGGGGCCACGTCCTCGCCGATCAGTTCACCGCCGCCGACACGGCCGCGAAGTCCGTCGTCCAGCGCGCCGACTGGGCCGACTACGGCAAGGACTACTACGCGGCGGTGTCCTGGGAGGACGCGCCGGACGGCAAGCGGTACATGATCGGGTGGATGAACAACTGGGACTACGGCGGCGCGATCCCCACGTCACCCTGGCGCGGCGCGCAGAGCATCCCCCGGGAGACGGCCCTGCGTACGGTCGACGGCCGCATCCGGCTGACCAGCCAGCCCGTGAACAGCGTGACGTCCCTGCGGCAGAAGCGCCCGGCGACCGCGGCCGGTGTCACCGTCAGGAACACCTCCAAGACCTTGATCGGCCCCGCGGTCCAGGGCAAGGCGCTCGACATCGAGGCGACGTTCTCCCTCAAGGACGCCGACCGGTTCGGCCTGAAGGTACGCACGGGAGCCAACGGCGAGGAGACCGTCATCGGCTACGACACCACGACACAGGAGCTGTACGTCGACCGCACCCATTCCGGCGCTGCCGACTTCAACAGCACCTTCCCCGGCGTCCAGAGGGCGCCTCTCAAGGCGAAGGACGGTGAGGTGAAGCTGCGGATCCTCGTCGACTGGTCGTCCGTCGAGGTCTTCGGCGGCAGTGGCGAGGCCGTCATCACCGACCAGATCTTCCCCGACCCCGCCAGCCAGGGAGTGCAGATCTTCGCCGAGAACGGTTCGGTGAAGCTGGACCAGGCCCGTGTCTGGCACCTCGGCTCCTACCGCGACTGACGCCTACCGCGGCCGACGCCGACTGATCCCAACCGATCCCGACCAACTTCGATCGCAGAGGACACCACACTGTGAACAAGACCCTGCTCGCCGAGTTCACCGCCCGCGAGGGAGCGCAGGACGAGGTATCCCGCCTGATCCTGGAGTACGCCGAGAAGGTGCGCGAGGAAGAAGGCAACATCACCTTCGACGTCTACACCAGGTCGGCCAGCCCACGCGGCTTCTGGATCTTCGAGGTGTACCGCGACGAGGACGCCTTCCAGGCGCACGTGAAGGCACCGTACGGCGGCCCGTTCAACGCGGCGCTCGTCCCGCTGATCGAGGAGGACGCCTCGGTACTGACCTTCCTCGATCCGGTGACCTGACCTGACCTGACCTCGCCCGATCCGGCGACTGACGTCGGCCGGGCCCGCGCCACGGGCCCGGTACCGGCGCATCGCCATGCGGCTGTCTGGCCGTGATTCCCCGCTGTTCCCCGCCCGATCTGGTGCGCTTGTGGTGCGGCCGTAACGTAGAAGAAGACCGCAACAGCGGCCGTATTGGCCGTGGCGACGGGATCAGGAAAGCCAGCCGGCCCCGTGAAGCGCGTCGAAGGCCATCTTGTCGACGGCCGAAACTCGGTCCCGATCGGCGTAGCGGAACCACGCCTTCTCGGCGATCTCCCTCGCCGGGGTCAGCTCACCATGGTGATTGGCGGTGTAACAGATCATCCGGAAGGGGCCGTGATCCGGATGGCCCTCGCCGATCTCGAAAGTGCCGAAGTGCACCATGGAACCGGGGTCGATCGCCGCCTGCAGTTCCTCGTCGATCTCCCGCACCAGGGTCTCGCTGTCGGACTCGCCCGGCTCACGATGACCGCCCGGGAGGTAGAAGCGATCTCTGCCGTGACTACGCGTCACCAACACCCGGTCGTCCCGAACCAGGATCCACGCCACCTTCTCCGGCACGCTGTTGCCATCAGCCATGGCTCGGGACCATATCGGAGGGCATGGTCCGCGTCAGTACCGTCCGCGCACTGAGCTTGGGAAGCTGCGGGCGTTTGCGAGTGGTTTGGACGCTGACCTGGCCGAACGCCCACGGCGTGGCCCCTTCGTGGCCGGGCGCCGCCCAGGCGTTCAACGCGTTCTTCTTCGCCCCCGCCCTGGGCCCCGGCACCGCGCTGGCCGGCATGTTCTCCACCCACCCCAGGCTGCAACGCCGCATCGAGGCGCTCGCGGAGATCTCCGTCGAACTGGGCGAGGCGGTCCGCAAACCGGGGGACGACGCGTGACGAGAAGGAGCTGAGGACCCGTGGGTTTCCTGGACGTCCTGCTCGGCCGGACCAAGCCGGTCAAGCAGGACCTGGACCAGCTCTTCGGCCTGCCCTCGGCGGCGATCACCCTCCAGGCCGCCAGCGGCCTCACCCCGACCGGAGCGGGCTCGGTGTGCTTCGCCGCCCGGCCCGAGCGGAGTCCGGACAGCGAGGCGCGCGGCCGGGACGGCCCGCGCGCCTCAGTCAGCGATGTTGTTCTCGTGCCTACTTGAAGGACCTCAGACGCAGGCTGTTGGTCACGACGAACACCGACGAGAACGCCATCGCGGCGCCCGCGATCATCGGGTTGAGCATGCCGAACGCGGCGAGCGGCAGGGCGGCGACGTTGTAGCCGAAGGCCCAGAACAGGTTGCCCTTGATGATGGCGAGGGTCCTGCGGGAGAGGCGGATGGCATCGGCGGCCACGCGCAGGTCGCCGCGTACGAGGGTCAGGTCGCCGGCCTCGATCGCCGCGTCCGTGCCGGTGCCCATGGCCAGGCCCAGGTCGGCGGTGGCGAGGGCTGCGGCGTCATTGACGCCGTCGCCGACCATCGCGACCGTACGGCCCTCGCTCTGGAGCCGCTTGACCACATCCACCTTGTCCTGCGGCAGGACCTCGGCGATCACCTCGTCGATACCGACGGCCTTGGCCACGGACTCCGCGACGAGCTGGTTGTCGCCGGTCAGCAGGACGGGCGTCAGGCCCAGCCTGCGCAGTTCGGCCACGGCTTCGGCGCTGGTCTCCTTGATGGCGTCGGCGACGGTGAGGACGCCGCGTGCTTCGCCGTCCCAGGCGACGGCGACCGCCGTACGGCCTTCGGCCTCCGCGGTGGCCTTGGCCCCGGCCAGTTCGTGGGGGAGTTCGATGGCCCACTCTTTGAGGAGCGCCTCCCGCCCGACGAGCACCGCGTGTCCGTCGACGACGCCCTGGACGCCGAGGCCGACGACGTTCTCGAAGTTCTCCGGTACGGGGAGACTTCCGGCCTTCCCCCACTCTCGGCTTCGCTCGAGCGGGGGGACCCTCATGGCGGCGCCGGCCGCGATGGCCTGGGCTATGGGGTGCTCGGAGGCGTGTTCCAACGCGCCCGCCAGCCGCAGCAGTTCGGTCTCGTCCACGCCCGGGGCGGTGAAGACGTCCTGGAGCTGCATCCGGCCGGTGGTGATCGTGCCGGTCTTGTCGAGGACGACCGTGTCGACGCGGCGGGTGGACTCCAGGACCTCGGGGCCCTTGATGAGGATGCCGAGCTGGGCGCCGCGCCCGGTGCCGACCATGAGGGCGGTCGGGGTGGCGAGGCCCAGTGCGCAGGGGCAGGCGATGATCAGGACGGAGATGGCGGCGGTGAAGGCGGACACGGTGTCGCCGGTGACGCCGAGCCAGACTCCGAAGGTGCCGGCCGCGATCAGCAGCACGACGGGTACGAAGATTCCGGAGATCCGGTCGGCGAGCCGCTGCACCTCGGCCTTGCCGTTCTGCGCAGCCTCGACCAGCTTCGCCATCCGGGCGAGTTGGGTGTCCGTGCCGATACGGGTCGCCTCGACCACGAGCCGGCCGCCGGCGTTGACGGTGGCGCCGGTGACGGCGTCCCCGACGGTCACGTCCACCGGCACCGACTCGCCGGTCAGCATGGAGGCGTCCACCGCGGAGGCACCCTCGACGACGGTGCCGTCGGTGGCGATCTTTTCCCCGGGCCGTACGACGAAGCGGTCATCGACGGCCAACTGACCGACGGGGATGCGTACTTCCTGGCCCCCGCGCAGCACCGTGACGTCCTTGGCGCCCAGCTCCATGAGCGCCCGCAGTGCGGCGCCCGACTTCCTCTTGGCGCGAGCCTCCAGATACCGTCCGGCGAGGATGAACGTGGTCACCCCGGCCGCGGCCTCCAGGTAGATGGAGGACGAGCCGTCCCCGCGGGAGACGGTGAACTCGAAGCCGTGGCGCATGCCCGGCATCCCGGCGTGTCCCCAGAAGAGTGCCCACACCGACCAGCCGAGCGCGGCGAGTGTTCCGATGGACACCAGCGTGTCCATGGTCGCGGCGCCGTGCCGGGCGTTCGTCCAGGCCGCCTTGTGGAACGGGAAGGCGCCCCAGACCACGACGGGAGCGGCCAGGGTGAGCGACAGCCACTGCCAGTTGTCGAACTGCAGAGCGGGGATCATCGCCATCAGGACGACGGGCACGGTGAGCACCAGCGAGATGTACAACCGCTGCCGCAGCGACAGCAGCTCGCCGTCCGCCGCCGGGGCGGCCTGTGCTTCGCCGTCGTCTCCCGGGCCCGATGCGGGCGGGGGCGGCTCCTCGGCGGTGTAGCCGGTCTTCTCGACGGTGGCGATGAGGTCGGCGACCTCGACGCCGTCCGCGTACGAGACTTTCGCCTTCTCGGTGGCGAAGTTGACGGTCGCCGTGACGCCGTCCATGCGGTTGAGCTTCTTCTCGATGCGGGCGGAGCACGATGCGCAGGTCATGCCGCCGATGGAGAGCTCGACCTCGGCGGCGGGCGCGGGCGCTGTGCCGGGAGGTGTGCCGGGGGGTGTCTTTTCGGGAGCCGTGCTGGTCATGCGTATCTCCAGGGGGAGGCCGGGACGTACGGCGTCCGTATCAGCGGAGCGATACGTCCCGGCGCGGGAGGAATTCGCGTGTCCGGGACCGTGGTGGCCCCGAAGGCGTCGTCAGGCGCGGCCGACGAGCTCGTAGCCGGCCTCGTCGACGGCGGCGCGGACGGCCTCCTCGTCGAGCGGGGCGGCGGAGGTGACGGTCACCTCGCCGGACGTGGCGACCGCTTTGACCGCGGTGACGCCGTCCAGCGCGGAGATCTCCTGGGAGACCGCGCCCTCGCAGTGGCCGCAGGTCATGCCGGCCACCTTGTAGACGTTGGTGACGCCGACGCCCTGGACGTCGACCGTGGCGTCGGAGCCGCAGGAACCGGAGCCGCAGCAGGAGCCGGAGTTCGTCTCAGTGGTCATGGCTACTTCCTCAGGGTGTGGATGCGTGGGTCGTTCCCCGGGAGGGGTGTGGTTCCCCTGGCCCTCCCGAAGACGTTAACACCATACCCCCTAGGGGTATTCCTGTCCGCTGTGGCGCTGCCCATACTTCGCTAATTCAATTAGTAGCAGCGCGATCTGCGGCGACAACTTCACCATCGAGGCGACGGTGAGCGGGGACTCCGGTGAGAATCCGGGACGGTGCCGCCACTGTGACCGGGGATGCCCCGGGAGTCAGACACTGACCCGTCGGTTGTCCACCCACTGTGAGACGGCCTGATCGCCGCCGCGGTGGCGATCCTGGCTCTGGTCCGCGCTCGACGCGGTCTTCCTGGACCAGGGCGCGTTGCTGTCGCCGATGCTGGGCAGGATCGGCGACAGCGATTTTCTACGTCCACGCGTTCGCCCGCGACGGGCGGCACCTCTTCGCCGGTCACTGCCGCTGAGGGGGCCACGGTGACGTCACTTCTGCCCCTGCCCGGGCGCGCCATGCTCGCGAGTGCAGCCGCCGGAGGCATCGGCGGAGGTATCGGCGGGGAAAACGCCTGGCTGCTCATCGAACCGGTGCTGGACCGGGCGATGGCGCCCCATGCCGGTCAGTGCCGACCGGCCCTTACATGGCCATCGTCAGCAGCATCGCGGACATGGTCCCGCCCATGCCGATGTGGGCCGCCAGCGCCGCCTCCGGCGCGGCTCCGAGTTTGCGGCGCCGCCCGTGGCCTGCCCGCTGTGCCGTACGGGCCCTGTCCCACGCCGAGGTCGTCAGCGATGCCAGGAAGACGAACACCGTGTCCGGCATGACGAGCAGCCATCGACCCCAGCTGAACCGAGCCCCGGCGCCCCGGCCGCCCTTGCGGGTGCCCCGGGCCCTGGCCCACACGGACGCCCCGATCGACAGCACGAAGTACACGGCGAGCGCCACGATCAGGAGCCGCCACACGGAGGCGGACCCGTTGGAAGCGGCGGTGTCGGCCGCGGCCTGCGTCATACCGTGCGTGTCCATCCCCTGCGCGGAACCCATCCCCTCCATGGAACTCATCCCCTCCATGGACTCCATCCCCTCCATGCCGGCCATCTCGTGGCCGTGCGCAGTGCTCGCCGTGTTCTCCATGCCCGGCATGTGCGCCATGGAGGAATGCCCCAGCGCGAGCACCGGTCCGGACGACGTGCTCGTCATGGCGAGCGTCATGATCAGCATGCCGGCGCTGCCGACGATGAGGTGCACCCAGTGACGGCCGTGCTTCCATCCCCCCTCGCGCGTGTGCTTGAACGCCATCGCCACGCCTCCGAGCCCGAGGAGGGCGAACACTCCCGACCACCACATGCCGTAGCCCGCGTACCAGGAGACCGTTGCCGGCAGGGCCATGGCGGCCATGCACACGCCCATCAGCAGGTCACCTCCGGCCGCGAGCCGGACTGCGCCGCTGGTGGTCACCACACGGACCGCGCTGACGGCTGCCACCAGGGCGGCGACCACCGCGATGGCCCAACTGAGCGCCATGATCCCCATCTTCACCTTCCCGATCGTCCGAGCGCGGCCGGGCTGCGACGCCGACGCGGCCTCGTCACACAGAGCACTCGTGGGCGTCTCTTGGGCGTTTCTTGGACTGTCAACTCCTAGTGCCCTTAGTACGTGTTGAGGTTGAGGAGTGTTCAGGGGCCGGTGAGATTTCGCGTCGGGGCGATACGGACGCGCGGCTTCCATCGTTCGTCAGGCCGGTGGAAGCCGTCGAGACGACCTGTGGTGGAGACACGTAAGCCGCCGCGCCGAGCAGGACGGCGGCGGCCTCAGACTCCGTGCGTTTCTACTAGTAATGTTCGTAGTACTGTCGCCCCGGTTCGCTGCCGTCCCCTTGGTGGCGGGCGGGCTCCGGTCGCGCTCAGGTGTGACCGGGCGATGGGCGTGGCCGTGGGCGGTGCAACAGGAAGCAGCACGTGGTGCTGGCGCCGCCCACGGTCGCGTCTCCGGAACAGCCGCGAGATCCTCCCCAGGGTGACCTGGCCGGGCGGCGTCGGTCGGGTTGCTCAGGTACCCCCAGGGGGTAGTATGTGGACTCCGGTGACCGGTGAGGACGAGTGGAGCTCATGACGGCACGAACGGCTCGCGGCGGCGGTATAGCCGTCCGCTGGGCGTACGGGGTGTTCCTCACCCTGTGCGTCGCGCTGGCCGTGCTCGTTCACCACGAGACGTCCGCGATGGGCGTCTCGTCCATGCCGAGTGCGGCCCATGCCGTCATGCCGGGCGCGGTCCATGCCGTCATGCCGGGCATGGCCCATGACGCTCACGTGATGCCGGATGAGACGGCGCCGTCGGTCTCGGACGGCTCCTCCCACAGCGCCCACGACAACGGCACGTGTGCCGCGCCCGGCATGCAGCACTGCGCCACGGCGAGCATCGACTCCGTGCAGCTCGCCGTTCCCTCCCGGGCCGCTTTCGACCCGCTGGCGAACCCGGGCCAGGCCGTGGCCGGACGTACGCCCGGCGCCGCGGTCGGCCGAGCCCCGCCAGATCTGTCAGTCCTCTCGCAACTGCGCAGATAGGCCGCGCCGGACGGCGCGCGATGTGCCGTCCCTCCGTGACCACATCGGCAGTTTCGAAACAGAGGACACAATCCCATGACCAGCATCAACCGCCGCTCCGTCCTGCTCGCCGGACTGGGAGCCGCCGGGGCGGGCACGCTCGCCGCGTGCAGCAGCGACTCCGGCTCCGATGTCAACAACGCACTGGTGAACCCTTCCGGCTCGCCGGTCGCCGCCGCCGAGAAGAAGCGCAAGGGCACTGGACGCCGGCAGAAGCTCACCCTGACGGCGGCGCCCGGCATGATCGACCTGGGCGGCGGCGTCATGCCCAGGACCTGGGCGTTCGACGGCCGTACCCCCGGTAAGGAGGTCCGCCTCTCCGTCGGCGACACCCTGGTCGCCGAGCTGTCCAACCAGCTCCCGAACAGGACGGCCACGTCGGTCCACTGGCACGGCATCGCGCTGCGCAACGACATGGACGGCGTACCGCCCGCCACCCAGACCGCCGTCCGGGCCGGCTCCACGTTCACCTACGAGTTCGTCGCCGACGCGCCGGGCACGTACTTCTTCCACCCGCACGTCGGAGTCCAGCTCGACCGCGGCCTGTACGCCCCGCTGATCGTCGAGGACCCCAAGGAAACCCTCGCCTACGACGACGAATGGGTCGTCCTCCTCGACGACTGGGTCGACGGCGTCACCGGCACCCCCGACGAGGTCTTCGCCGAACTCAAGCAGGGCATGGGCGGCATGGGCATGGGGGAGAGCGCCAGTTCCGGCTCCAGCGGTATGGAGGGCCACGACATGGGGGACATGGGCGGGATGGACATGGGCGGCGACTCGGAGTCCCCCTCCCCCTCAGCCTCAGCCTCGTCCGGCGGTATGTCGATGAGGTTCATGCTCATGGGCGCGGAGAGCGACCTGCTCGGCGGTGACGCCGGCGACGTGAAGTACCCGCACCACCTGATCAACGGCCGGGTGGCGAGCGACCCGGACGTCTACACGGGAAAGCCCGGCAAAAAGGTGCGCCTGCGGATTGTCAACGCGGGCGGGGACACCGCCTACCGGGTGGCTCTCGGCGACCACAAGCTGACCATCACCCACACCGACGGCTTCCCGGTCCAGCACCAGGACGTGGACGCCCTGCTGGTCGGCATGGGCGAGCGGTACGACGTCCTCGTCACCCTCGGCGACGGGGTCTTCCCGCTCGTAGCGCTGGCCGAGGGCAAGAACGCGAACGGTCTCGCCCTCGTCCGCACCGGCTCGGGAAGTGCCCCGAAGGCGACCGTCCGCCCGAAGGAACTCGACGGCATGATCATGAGCGCGTCTCAGCTGCGTGCCGCCGACGACGTACGGCTGAGGTCGGCCAAGACCGACGTCACGTACCAGATCAAGCTGACCGGCGGCATGGACAGGTACAACTGGGCCATCAACGGCAGGCCGTTCGACATGAAGGGCCCGGGGGCGAACCCGATCCTCGTCGAGGAGGGCCGGCGCGTACGGCTGGACTTCGTCAACGACACCGACATGTGGCACCCGATGCACCTGCACGGGCACACGTACCAACTGGGCGACTCCGGGCCGCGCAAGGACACGTCGATCGTGCTGCCCAGGAAGAAGCTGTCCGTCTTCTTCGACGCCGACAACCCGGGTCAGTGGATGCTGCACTGCCACAACGCGTACCACGGCGAGGCCGGGATGATGGCGAACGTGGCCTACCGCGCCTGACGTTCTCCTCGCGCCGTCCGGGCGGGCCCATCGGCCGGCGATGGGTGTGTCCGGACGCGGCGTGCAGGAGGTTACGACGAGACGTCCCCCTCATGGGGAGCGGGTTCAAGGGCGGATGCCGACGAGTCCGAAGCGTCCGCCCCCGCCCCCGTCCCCGCCCCCGTGTCCGTGGACGGCCGGGCGTGTGGTCACTGAAGTTCTTTGCGGGGTACGGGTGTTGGCGCTCAGGGCCGGGACGCGGCGAAGAACGGCATGGAGTCCAGGGGGACGACCTCGATGTTCTTGCCGGTGCGCGGCGCGTGGATGGCCTTGCCGTCGCCGACGTACATGCCGTTGTGCTGGGTGTTGTTGTACCAGTAGATGATGTCGCCCGGCCGCAGGTCCGACTTGGACACCTTGCGCCCGGCGTCGTACATCTGCTGGACGGTACGGGGCAGGGAGACGCCCGCCGCGCGCCAGGCCGCTCCCACGAGTCCTGAGCAGTCGTAGGAGTTGGGGCCGGTCGAACCCCACTCGTACGGTTTGCCGAGCTGGGCGTACGCGAACTCGATGGCGGTCTTGGCGCGACCGCCGGCGGGGCCGTCGTAGGAGGCGGAGGAGTCACTGGCGCCCGCGGAGGCGTCGTCGCGCTCCTGGGCGGCCTCCATCCTGGTGCGCTGCTCGGCGGTCAGGTTGTTCAGGAGCTTGCGGGCCTCCGTGAGCTTGCTCTGGACCTCGACCTTCTTCGCGGCGGCCTTGGCGCGCGTCTCATCAAGGGACCTCAGACGCTTCTGGGCGTCCTTCCGCTCCTGGGTGAGTTCGCGCTGCTTGGCCTGCATCGCCTGCAGGGCGTCGGCCTGCCGGCTGCTCATACGGTCGAGCATCTCGGCCTGGTCGAGGTAGTTGTCCGGGGCGCCGGACAGGAAGAGCTGCACACTCGGGTCCATGCCGCCGCTGCGGTACTGCGCGGCTGCCAACGGGCCGATCTTCTCCCGCAGTTCGTTGACCTCCTGCTGCTTGCGGGCCAGCCGGTCCTGCGCCCCGTCCGCCTCGCGCTGCAGCTTCTTCTGCCTCTCGCTGACGGCGTTGAACTCCTCCGTGGGAGCCTCGGCCTCCTCGTAGAGCTGCTCGACCTGCTTGCGCACCTCGTCCACTGTCGGCTTGGGAGCCGCCTGGCTCTGCGTCGGCAGGAGGCTGACGGCGCCGGCGGCTATGCCGAGGGTGGCTATCCGGGCACGGTTGGGTGGCTTCGGACGACGGTGGGTTCCCATCGTGGGGTGACTCCTCTGCGCGGTCTGTGTACCAGGCGACGGGCTGTGGCGGCCGTCGTACCGGCGCACAGTGCGCCGACCCGTCAAGCAAGTTAAAACTTAGTAGATTAGTAGTTTGTATCGCAAGCGAGTCCGAGTCGCAGGTGCCTCACGCGAATCCGGTCAGCCGAGCGCGGGCGGGCAGGCGACCAGCAGCGGCAACAACGGAACCGCCACGGCCACGGCGGCGACGCAACCCCACAGGGCCGGGTGGGGCGCCTTGCGCGGACCGAGAACCCGCTTCACGCGGATGAGGACGGTGTGGCCGCCCGCGGCGAACGCGCCCTTGGGAGCGCGGGCCGCGGCCATCTCGAACATCGCGGTGGCCAGCACCTCGTCGGAGTGACGGCGCCGAGCACGGTCGTCCGCGACCATCTCCAGCAGCAGTGCCGTCTGCTCCCGGGCGTGGCGGGCCAGCGGGAGTCGGCGGAACACGGAGTGGAAGGCTTCCACAGTGGCCAGGACCAGGTGGTGGCGGCCCGCGATGTGCGCCTGCTCATGCTCCAGTACGGCGCCGAGCTGTTCCGGTGTGAGCTCGCGCACGGCTGCGTCGCTGATCACGATCCGGGGGCGACGGCCGGGCAGGCAGTACGCGGCGGGGATGTCGTACGGCAGGACGGTGGCGCACAGGCGTGCCGAGTGGTGGCCCACCAGGTCGAGGGCCTCCCGGTGCTGCGTGCGCGCCCGCCGGGCCCGCACGACGTGGAAGACGAAGCCGGCCGCCAGGGCGGTCCAGATGGCGGCGGGCACGCCGACAGCCAGCCGGTCGGCCCTGCGGATGTCGGTCCTGCCCGCACCGACATCGAGCCCGCAGGAGTGCAGCAGGCCAACCAGGCCGGCGTGCAGGTGCTCGGTCGGCATGGCGAGGTGGTACGCGAAGAGTGCCGCCCCGATCGAGAACGAGACCGCAAGTGCGTGCCACACCGCCACCGCCAGGGCCGGAGCCCGGTACGGCCAGCTGCTGCGGAGCATCAGCTGCGGAGCGACGAAACCCACCGCGACCGTGTAGCAGGCCAGGACAGGGGCCGCGTTCACGCCTTCGCCTGCCGTCCGGCGTTCCGCAGGGCCTTGCGCAGGGCGGCCACCTCTTCCTCGGACATGTTCTCGACGAAATGGACCAGCGCGGCCGGACGGTCCTTGCTCGCTCCCAGGCCGTCCTCCATGAGCGCGGCGGCGTACGCCTCACGGCTGCGGACCGGCGTGTACAGCCAGGCGCGGCCCTGTTTGCCACGCAGCAGCCAACCCTTGGTGTACAGGATGTTGGTGACGGTCATCACCGTCGTGTACGCGACGGGGCGGGTCTTGTTTATGTCGTCGACGACCTCACGCACCGTGGCCGGACGGCCCCACGTCCAGAGGCGATCCATGATCTCCGCCTCGAGTTCCCCCAGCCGCCGCATGACCCTGACTCCCTTTTTCGCCACCGAATACGCCACCGAATACGCAAGCGAATACGCAGGGCCATAGTAGACGGCTGATCTGCTCGGACTTCCTCGGTGGCGGGCGACGTGCACACCCGCTCAGTCGATCTCGTAGCCCGCCTCGCGTATGTCCGAGCCCGCCTCGCGTACGTCCGGGATGCAGGGGATGAATGTCCTGTGCCTACGATGGCGCCGTGACGCGCCTCGTACAGCTCGCCCTTCGACCGCAATCGGTGTTGCGGTCCTGTGGGCTGCTCGTGGGCGCTCTGCTGCTGGGCCTGCTCGGTATGCACGGTCTCGGACCGGTGCCGGAGGCCGCGGCTGCCGACGGGCACGACCGGACGGTGACGTCGGGGGGTATGGACCCGGGTGCCGTGGTGTCCGAGCCCGCCGGCTGCGATCACGGCGGCGACTGCCAGGGTCACGCGAAGCACGCGGATCCGACCTGTGCCTCCACGTCGGTGCTCGGGGCACCCGGTGTGATGCCCGTGCTGCTGCCCGATGTGGTGGCCCGGGTCGGGATGCCGCTCGTGCGCACATCCCCGAGGGGCAGCGGTCCCGACGGCGGCCGGGCGCCGCCTTCACTCTCCGAACTCCAGCTCCTGCGGATCTAGAGCAGCCCGCGTGACGCTGTACGCCCGTGACGGCGCGGCGCCGCGTATCGGTATGCCCTTCGCAGATTCGACCCCGGGAGTTCCACCATGACCGCACACCGCAAGCTCATCCGCCGTACCGCCCTCGCCGCCACCACCGGCGTGGCCGCTCTCGTGCTCGCCGCCTGCGGCAGCGACGGCGGTCACGACATGGGGTCCATGGACTCCGACTCCAGCCCGTCGGCGTCCGCGTCCGCCTCGGCGGAAGCCGGTGCCCACAACGACGCGGACGTCTCCTTCGCCACGGGGATGATCCAGCACCACCGCCAGGCCGTCGAGATGGCCGAAATGGCCGCCGACCGTGCTTCGTCGCAGGAGGTCAAGGACCTGGCTACGAAGATCAAGGGTGCGCAGGACCCGGAGATCAAGACGATGTCCGGCTGGCTCACCTCGTGGGGCGAGGAGGTCCCCGCTGACATGTCCGGCATGGAGGGTCACGACATGTCGTCCGGCATGCCCAGCATGCCCGGCATGATGAGCAGCGGGGACATGGACAAGCTGGGGAAGGCGTCCGGCACCGAGTTCGACACGATGTTCCTCGACATGATGGTCCAGCACCACGAGGGCGCCGTCGACAGTGCCAAGACGGTGAAGGCCGACGGCAAGTACGGCCCCGCGACGAAGCTCGCGGACGACGTCATCACGGCCCAGACCGCTGAGATCAAGCAGATGAACAAGATGCTCGGCAAGAGCTGACACAGCGCCATGAAACGGTGGGGCGCCGGGGACTCACCCCGGCGCCCCACCGCTTTCGTGTTCGCCGCGAGGTGCCGTACCGACTGTTCGCAGTTGGTGAAGTACCTTTCCCGTCCCTGTGATTGGTCTCACGGGGTGGCGTACTCAGGCGCACATGGCTTGTTCACGCAGTGCTCCCATCGCTCCAACGCAAGAGGCTACGGTGGCCGGCGGACTCGCTCGCGAGCTGATCGTGGAGGCAGTTGCTCTTCACACCGGGATGCCGGCTGAGGTGGCTGCCGTGGTGGAGCGCGCCTGGTGGCCGGCGAAGGTCATCGACTCCGCGCTGCGGTCCTTCCTGGTGCCGGTCAAACCGCGCTGGTCCACCGAGCTGTTCGACGTCCCGGCCATGCTCCTGCCGCGCAGCCACGTCCTGGGCATCAGCAGGGAGCACGGGCGGCACTCGGCGGCTTCGCAGGTGCTGGTGCTGGTGCGGCCCGCACCTGTTTGGAAGGCCGTCGGGTTCCATCGGCTTCGGCTTACTCGTTCTTGGACGGGATCAGCCACAGGGCGATGACGGCGGAAAGCGCGGCCACGCCTGTTGCTGCGAGGAACGCGTCGTCGAAGCCGGAGGCGGCTCGGGTGCTGGTGCGGGCGGCGATGCTCGTGGCTGCGGCGCTGGAGACGGCCGCGGCGCCGACCGAAGCGCCGAACTCGTGGAAGGTGCTGACGATTCCGGAGGCCACGCCGGCCTCGTGGGGGGCGACCCTGCTCAGCGCGGTGGCCGAGGCGACGACGAACAAGGCGCCCAGTCCCGCCGAGGCGATGCTCACGCCGGTGACCATCGCGGTGGTTCCGGTCCAGAGCACCGGTACGAGGAATCCGGCGGCTGCGACAGTCAGGGCGACCGCAGCCAGCAGCCGGGCTCCCAGACGGCCGATCACTCGGCCGGCGGTCATAGCGGCGGCCGTGGTCAGCAGCGCCACCGGCAGGAACAACACGCCGGTCATCAGGGCACCGTGGCCCTGGTGGTTCTGGAGGTAGAAGGAGCCGAGGAAGAAGGCGCCCACCATCAGCGCCGTGGTGACGGCGATCACGAAGGTGCCCGCCACCACCGGGCGTCGGCCGAGCAGGCGAAGGTCCATCAACGGTGCCGCTGCCCGGCGTTGCCAGGCGGCGAAGGCGGTGTAAGAGGCTGCCGAGGTGGCGACCAGGACAACGGTGACGGCGTCGAGCCAGCCATGGTCCCCGGCACGGATCAGGGCGTAGATGAGGACGCCGGTCGCCACGGCGACCAGGGCGGCGCCGGGCACGTCGAGGGAGCCGGTGGCCACGCGGGGCAGCCTGGGCAGTATCCGGGCGAGCGAGACGAGGACGATCAGGCCGACGGGGACGTTGACGAAGAAGACCCAGGACCAGCCCGGACCTGCCGTGATCAGCCCGCCCAGCAGTACACCGAGGGCGGCGCCCCCGCCGCCGAGCGCCGACCAGATGCCCAGCGCGCGGTTACGCTCGTCGCCGTCGAACAGCCGCACCACCACGGACAGCGCGGCGGGCGACAGCATCGCGGCGCCCGCCCCCTGGGCGATACGGGCGGCGAGCAGCAGCGGGGCGCCGGTGGCGAGTCCGGCGGCCAGGGACGCGGCGGTGAACACGGCGAGCCCGGCCAGGACGACCCGCTTGGCGCCGAACAGGTCCGCGGCCCGGCCGCCGAGCAGCATCAGGCTCCCGAAGGTGAGGGCGTAGCCGCTGACCACCCAGGTCAGTGCGGCGCGGCCCAGGTCCAGTTCGGCACCCATGTGGGGGAGCGCGATCGCCACCACGGTGATGTCGAGGATCAGCATCAGCTGGGCCAGCCCCAGCAGGCCCAGCACCGGCCAGCGCAGCGGATGGGGTGCATCCGGTGCGTGTGTGGTGGTGGTTTCCGTGTCGCTCATGAAGCTCACCTCTCGCCTTGAAGCCGTACAGGTGTGTTCACGTTATAGGTATCGGGGGTGTAACCCAAACAGACATGTTCGCTTTATCTGGGTACTATGAGCGCATGGGCAGTAAGAGCACCACCAACACCAAGCGCGCCGACGCCCTGCGGAGCATCGAGGCGATCGAGCAGGCGGCGGCCGAATGCCTTGGACGGAACCCGGAGGCGAGCCTGAGCGAGATCGCGCGCGCCGCGGGCGTGGGCAGGGTGACGCTGTACGCGCACTTCACCTCCCGGGCGGAGGTTGTCGATGCGGCGATGAGCCGAGCCATCGACCGGGGCGACGAGGCGTTGGACGCGGTCGATCTGACCGGTGATCCGCTGCTCGCCCTGGCGCGTTACGTGGCGGCCGGCTGGTATCTGGTGGACCAGGCACGGTCGTTGCTCGTCGCCGCTCAGAAGGAACTCTCCGCGGGACGCATCCATGAGCTGCACAGTGGGCCCGCCGCCCGGGTCGAGACACTGGTCGCCCGAGGCCGCGCCGAGGGCGCCTTCCGTACGGACCTGCCGATCGCGTGGCTGGTCAATGTCCTGCACACGGTCATGCACAGCGCTGCGGAGGAGATCCGCGCCGGCCGTCTCACCTCCGACCGCGCCGCCGACCACATCACCGCCACGGTGCTCGCCGCCTTCACACCCCCCGGCCAACCGGTACCCGAGACCGGTGGTGGAGCGTGACGCCGACGGCCCTCGCGAAGAGCTCGGCACGGGAGGAGGCGTCAGCCGCCGGAGGCTGACGGCCGCGGCCAAGCGCGCCCGGCTGGTCGGAGGTGCTTCGAACGCTGGGGCGGTCGCGTGAGCGGTGCCCTGGTCCTGGACAGTGAGGGCCTGGCAAAGGCCGTACAGCCTGATCGGGACATCCATGAGTGGCTGACGGCGGCTCGCGACGCGGACCTGCCAGTGATCACCTCAGCCGCCGTCCTGGTCGAGGTGATCCACCCGAAGATCAACGACGCCGCACTGAAGTGGACCCTGTCCCGCCTGAATGCCGAGCCGGTGACCCAAACCGTTGCGCAATGTGCTGCCGCTCTGCTGCGTGCAGCGGGGCTGCACGGCCACAAGTACGCCATCGACGCCATGTTGTGCGCGACCGCCCTGCAGCATCCCGGCCGGGTGACGATCCTGACTTCGGACGTGGAAGACATCGGGCTGCTCACTGCCGAATATCCGCGCCTGAGCGCGGAGAAGGCCTGAGCCGAGGCGCCTTGCGGAGCCGGCGCTCGCTGTGGGCGGTCGCCATGAAGTGGTGTGTCTACGTGCCGACCTTGATCGTCCGGTCGCCGACGCCGTGCCAGTACGTGCGCCGCACCCACGGCGCCCGGCACGCACCCCTGCCGCACCGGGCCGCACCGGCCGAAGACCCAAGTACGGTCCAGTACGAGAGCCTTCGTCCGCCACTCCCCCAGCCTCCTGCCGGGGCTCCCAGGACACGCACCGAACACCGCGGGCACCGCACAGGACTCTTCTCCAACACCCCCTGGTGCCGCCTACGACGGCGCCCGCAACGCGTCGACCGGTTCCATCCGAGCCGCACGCAGGGACGGATAGAGGCCGGCCAGCAGGCCCACGAGGGCCCCGGCGAGCGGGGCGCCCAGAGCAAGGCGGAGGTCGAGGACCGGCGTCCACTGTTTGACCGCGGCGACGCTCACCACGACCGCGATGCCCAGGGCCGCGCCGACGATGCCGCCGAGCAGACCGATGGTCGTCGACTCCAGCAGGAACTGCTGGGCCACCTGACGGCGGGAGGCGCCCAGGGCACGGCGCAGGCCGATCTCACCGACCCGTTCCATCACCGTCACCAGGGTCACGTTGGCGATGCCGATCGCGCCCACGACCAGCGAGACCAGGCCGAGGACGAGGAAGAGACCGTTGACATCACTCTGGACACCGTCGCGGGCCTTCGACAGGTCGGGCGGAGCCACGACGGTGAGCGCGTCCTCGTGACCGGGCGCCAGCGCGATCGGGGCCTGGCGGGCCACCTGCCTGGCCGCGCCGAGCGCGGTGTTGACCAGGAACCGGCTGACCGTGCGCAGACCGACCCGGTCCGCGGCCGTGGTGGGCGGGAGCAGCACAGCGGCGGACAGTTGCTGCTCGCGCTTGATACCGCCGAGGATGCCGACGACGGTGTACGACTGGCCCTGGAAGAAGACCGCCGGGGAGTCCTCCACCCGCCGGATGCCGAGCAGCTTCGCGGCCTGGTCACCGAGCACCGCCACCTGGTCGTGCCGGGCGATGTTGCCGGCGTCGTAGAACCGCCCCGCGGTCATCTCACCGCGTACGGCGGCCGGTAGATCGGCCGAGGCGGCGACCACGGCCAGCGTCTGGGCGGAGGTGTCGCCGGGCGCGATCACGTCGTTGGACCGCACCTGGATGCTGTTGGCCGTGGCGGACTCCCCGACGGCGGCGACCGAGTCCACTCCGGCCAGCCGCCGCACCGCGTCGGTCCCCGACCACTCCACCAGCGGCCCGGTGTCCTCCGCGTCGGGCGCCATGGCAGGGACCTTCACGGTCACCGAGGTCGCGGTGAGCGCGTCGAACCGGCCGACGATCTGGTCGCCCGCGGTGGACGCCACCCCGATGGTGATGACGAGCGTGGTGATGCCGAGCACCGTGCCGAGCGTGGTCAGCGCGGACCGCACCGGGCGGGCCAGCACGCCCGCGAGGGCTTCCGTCCACAGATCCCGGGGATCCATCCAGGGGCGTTCGACACGGGTCGCGGTTGCCGCCGCCGCGCGTTTCACCCGGTCTCCAGGGTGAGGCGGCCGTCGGTGATACGGACCCGCCGGCCCGCCCGGCGGCTGACCGCCTCGTCGTGGGTGATCAGCACCAGAGTCATGCCCTGGGCGCACAGATCGTCGAAGAGTTCCAGTACGGAGAGAGTGTTCTCGCTGTCCAGGTTGCCGGTCGGCTCGTCGCACAGCAGCAGAGCGGGATCGCTGAGCAACGCCCGCGCGATGGCGACGCGCTGGCGCTCGCCGCCGGACAGCCGGTCGGGTCTGAATCCCGACCGGTGTCCGAGTCCGACCCGCTCCAGCGCCTCCCGGGCCCGGCCGAGGCGGCTGCCGCGCCCCCGTCCGGGGCGCGGTCTGCGGTAGGTCTCGGCAAGCATGACGTTCTCGTCCACGGTCCGGTACGGGAGGAGGTGGAAGGCCTGAAACACGAAACCGATCCGGCTGCCGCGCAGCGCGGTGCGCTCGCGGTCGCCGAGCCCGGTGGTCTCCACTCCGTCCAGCCGGTACGAGCCGGACGTGGGCCGGTCCAGCAGCCCGAGGGTGTTGAGCAGCGTGGACTTCCCTGAGCCGGACGGTCCGACGATGGAGAGGTGCTCCCCGCGTCGTACCGTCAGGCTCACCGCGCGCAGGGCGTGCACCGGCGGCTCGGAGTCGAAGGTCCGCTGCACGTCGGTGAGTTCGATGACGGCGTCCGGGTCGCCGCCTTCGGTGAACAGGGTGACGGGGGCGGCAGCGGCGGATCCGGGGATCACTCGCCCACCACCACTTGGTCGCCCCGTTTCAGCTTGCCGCCGTCCGGCTCGACCTCGACCACGCCTGCGGCGGAGAGCCCGACGGTGACGTGGACGTCGCTCACGCCGCCGGCGCGCTGGACCTGTACTCGGGCCTGTCCGTCGGACGCGGTGTGGACCGCGGCCAGCGGCACGGTCAGCACCTTGCCGTCCGAGGCGCCGATCTTGATGGTCACCTTCACCGACGCCCGGGCCTCACCGGCCAGCGGGCCGGGTTCGGGGATGGAGATCCGCATCTGGACCGGGGCCGAGGTGCCCCCGCCGGCCGCCGCACCGGAGGTATCGGTGGCCGCGGTGTCGCCCGTGCCCGTGCCGGTGCCTTCCGAGGTTTCCCCCTCGGACCCCTCGGACCCCTCGCCACCTCCCGACGTCGTCGGAGGCACGGCATCGGCGCCGATCGCGTTCACCGTGCCCGCGACCTTCTTGCCGTCGTTCGTGGTCAGCTCGGCGGCCATGCCCTTCTTCAGCAGCCGGGCGTCCGTACCGGGGACGACCGCCTGCACCGTCAGCCCGGAGCTGGTCACGGTGCCGATCTGGCCGGAGGCGGCGTCCCCCGCCTTGACGGACACCTTGTCCAGCCGTACGGGCAGCTCCGGGAAGAAGACGACCTCGCCGGCCGGGACCTTCGTTCCGTAGGAGGCCTGGAAGGTGCTGAGGGCGGCGTTCGCCATGTTCAGCGACTTCTGCGCGGACTCGCGCTGCAGCCTCCGTACCTCCTTGTCGGTACTGGACTCCCCGCCCGCCGTGGCCGAGCTGCTCTGCGTTCCCGTCTCAGTGCCGGTCTCAGCGCCGGTTTCCGTGTCCTTGGCGCCCGTCCCCGTCCCCGCCCCTGACTCGGATCCGGTGGCGGTGTCGTCGTTCACGGTGAGGAGCGCCTGCTGCGCGGAGGACACCGACTGCTGCAACTCGCCCAGCTGCTGCTGATCGTCCGGGCTCGGCTGCTGCGCCTGGTGCCCCTTGCTCTGGTACCAGTTGGTCACCGACGCAGCGGTGCCCTGGCCGAAGGTGCCGCTGACCGCCCCGGGATCGAAGCCGAGCCGCCGCAGCGCCTTCTGGAGCTGCTTCACATCGTCGCCGGTGGCACCGGGACCCAGCGGGCGGTACATCGGCACGGGCCCGCTCAGCGCGAGCACCGGACGGCCGTTGACCGTCATCAGCACGTCGCCTTCCTTCACCTTCGTACCGGCGACCGGTGGCTTGGTGACCCGCTGCTCGGCACCCTCGCCGGCCGCAGCCGCGGCCGCGGCCGTACCGGTACCCACGGAACCGGCCAGCGAGAGCGGCCGCGGCGAGGCGAACTCGACGGAACCCGTCGACACCACGGTCGCGGTGAGGGCCTGCCGCTGCACCTTCACGGTCACCGGGCCGGCCTTCGGTGCCTGGTGCGCGGCGGCTGCGTCGGCCGGGGAGTGCACCTGCGTACCGGCGAACCAGCCGCCGGCGCCGACCAGGAACACCGCGCCGACCAGGGCGCCCAGCTGTTTGCGGCTCGAGAGACGGCTCACTGGCCGTCTCCCCAGTACGGGTGGGCCTTCTCCTTCGGGAAGTACGCGGCCCGGAACTTCTTGCCGCACTCCAGGTCCTTCAGGGAGACGTCGATGTCCTTGGTGAGCAGCGGCAGCGCCTCCGCCTTGGTCAGGCTCCTGTGGTCCTCCGGCAACTGGTTGGCGAGGTCGAGCCGCACCATGTCCGCCATGCCGGTCGGCTGGGTGGTGCTGACCGGGATGCCCTGCGCCTTCAGGCAGGACGCGAACTTCTGGGCGAGCTGGATCAGTTGGGCGTCACCGTTGAGCGCGAGCCCGTTCGTACGGTTCTCTTCGTTCCTGGCGTTCTGCGCCTTCTTCTCGGCAGCGGCGCTGAGCGGAGGTCCGTACGCCTTGGTGTGTCCCACCAGATAGCATCCGCCGTCCTTCTCCTCCGCCTTGGTCTTGGCCGGCGGGCCGTTCAGCGCGACCTCGTAGGCCGTCAACTGGGCGGGGGTCATCCCCTTCTGGTCGTCGTCGGGAGGAGTGACGACCTTGCCCTCGATCTTTCCCCCCGCGTTGCTGCCGGGGGCGTTGGTGTCGTCGGGGTAGACGGTGGCGGCGTAGGTGCCGAACCCGTACTTCTGCCGCTCCTTCTTCTCCGCCGCGTAGTCCTGCCCGTCCCCGCTGCCGGCCGCGCTGTCGGTCGCGCCCGACCCGACGTGCGGTGTGTAGGCGAAGCCCTGCTTCTTCATGCAGGCCGCGATCCCGTTCTCCATGATGTAGAGCTTCTTGGTTTCGGCGTCCGTGCCCTCCGGGACGTTGAGCTGTGTGGCCCCGTTGACCGTCTTCGTGCTGCTGCCCGCCGCGGAGCCGCCGTCCTTGCCGTCGTCACTGGAACCGCCGCAGGCGGCCAGGGCCGGGAGCATGCTGACCGCCAGTGCTGCGATCAGCGAGTTACGCAGAGTATATTTTGGCATGCCCATGCCACCTCTCTGTTCAGGTTGTGTCATTGGTCGTCAGTCGTGAGTCGTGAGTCGTCGTCAGTCGTTGTCTGCCGGTGCCGGTGCCGTTCGGCGGCCCGGCTCATGGGCTCAGCTGTCGGTCTCCTTCACCGCGTCGAAGAGCCGGGTATCCGTGGCCAGCCGGTACAGCTCATAAGGATCCGGAGCCGAGCCGTCCTCGCCTTCACCCGTCTCGGACCGGCTCAGGACCACCTGCACCGTCCACCCGCCCGCGGTCACATACGCCACACCCCGCGCATACGCATCGTCCCCGGCCGTCCTGGGCGCGGGCAGCGTCCGCGCCAGCACGAAGTACTCCAGCAGGCGATCTCCCAGCTTGGTCTCAACGACGCTGCACTTCGTCAGCTCACCGCCCCAGGGGGTCGTGAGCACGCGCCCGCCACCTCCCCAGCACGCCAGGTCCTTCGACGGGCGCGGAGACAGGCCGGCGGTGGTCCGCGCGACCGACACGTACAGGTCACTCACGCCGCCCGCGGGGTCGAGCAGATGGAAGTACCGCTGCGACCCGTCAACCCCGTCAGCCTTGTCGGACCTCGACGCCTGGACCGTGCCGAGGCGCGCCGGAACGACCGAGCGCAGCAGCGCCAGCGACGGATACCAGACCGTCCGCTCCGCGGCCGGCAGGGAGCGCCCCTGCGATGGCGTCGGCGCGAGCAGCGTCACCCCGCCGAACGCCACGGCCGCCACCGTCGCCACGGCGCCGAGCGCCGTACCGATCCGGCGCCGACGGCGGATCCGCCTGCCCCGCGTGACCGCGGCCGGCACCAGATCCGGCATCGGCGGCTCCGCACCCGCCCGCAACTCGCCCAGAGCTTCGACCAGGGCGAGCTCGTGCTCACCACCGGCCCCGCCCACGCCTCCAGCCATACCGCTCACCACTCCGCCGTCAGATAGCCGGTTTCCGAATCCCTGCCCGTGCCGCCCCCGGACGGCACCGCGAGCGCCGTGTCCCCCAGAACGCGGCGCAGCGTTGCCAGCCCCCGGGAGGTCTGGCTCTTCACCGTGCCGACACTGCAGCCCAGCGCCGCCGCGGTCGCCTCCACGCTCTGGTCCTCCCAGAACCGCAGGACCAGCACCGCACGGCTGCGCGCCGGCACCTTGCGCAAGGCGTCCAGCAGCGTCACCCGCAGCGCCGGGTCCGTCGCCGGGGCGACGATGTCGAAGTCGTACGCGCCCGGCCGCTCCCACCAGCGCCGCCGCCGGGTCTCGTCCACGAAGGTCCGAAACAGCACCTTGCGGGCGTACGCGTCCGGAGCCTCATGCCTGCGTACCCGGCGCCACACCGCGTACAGCTTGGCCAGGGCCGTCTGCGTGAGGTCCTCGGCCAAGTGCCAGTCGCCGCACAGCAGGTACGCCGTACGGCGCAGCTGAGCCTGGCGGCTACGGGCGAACTCGTCGAAACCGAGGCCGTCCTCGACGCCCCCGGCGTCGTCGCGGACGTCCGGCAGCCGGCTCACAGACCGCCTCCGCCCGGCACCGCGACGGCACACGGTGAGAAGTGCTTCATGCCTACTGAACGGACCAGGCCGACCGTTAGGTTGTCATCGATCCGAAAAAACTTTCCGAACCCCCGAGCAGGGTGCGCGACTTGGCGTACGGAACTCCGGCACCCGCCTCCCAGGAGGCGGGTGCCGGACCGCGATCTCCCCGCAGCGCCCGGCAGCACCCAGGCTCCGCCCCGAACCCTTACCCGACTGCGGCGGGTTGAGGGTGTTCCCTGGTCGGTGAATCGGATGAAGGATTGGCGAGACATCGTGACCCGCTACGACAAAACGCCCGAGACCTACCTCGCCGGACTCCGGATGTGGTGCGCGCTCCGCCCATAGGTCTAGACAACAAGAAACCCCCGGGTCAATGACCTGGGGGTTTGCATGGAGCGGGTGACGAGAATCGAACTCGCACTCTCAGCTTGGGAAGCCATGGCGCTTGGATGGGCTCTATGGGGCTGACCTGTGAGGACACCCTTTCTGGTGGAGGGCTGTCCGGTCGGATCGCACCGCTGTTGACCGTGGTTGTCTGCTCTTATGGGCACGCTGTGGGCACGGACGCCACCAGCAGCCGGGCCGTAGGTGCGTATGACGCTTCCGCCGAGCGGACTGCATCGTCTCTCGGGCTGATCTGGAGCGTCCGTCGCGACTGCGCACACCGGAGCCGACGCCCAGACGTGGACCCACGAATGTTGGTGACGTATTCTTCTATGTACATCACCAACATCGGTGGGAGGTGCGGTATGTCTGTGACCCAGATCGACATCGACGACGACGCCCTGGAACGCGCCATGGCCCTGTCCAAGGTCAGGACCAAGAAAGAAGCAGTCAATCTCGCTCTGCACTTCTACGCCGAGCAGCAGGAGCGTGCGGCGCGCATAAGCCGTCACTTCGAGCGTGCGCGTGAGTGGGGTGCCGTCGAGGACGCCGAGCTCCTGCATCGGGCGGAGAAGCACAGCCGGTGATCTACTTGCTCGACACGTCCGGCCTGGTCCGGATGCTCCGCGATCCAAAGCTGCAATCGGCCTGGTACGACGCGATCGATGCCGGGGCTATCGCATCCTGCTACGTGCAGCGCGCCGAGTTTCTTCACAGCGCCCGGAACGGACGCGAGTACGACGAGATCACGGAGATGTTCACCGATCTCTATCCCGACGCGGCGGTGCCGAAGAACGCAGGGCGCTGGATCAGTGCGGTGCAACACCGTATGGCCCAGGCAGGGGAGCATCGCAGTGCCTCGGCGGTGGACCTCGTCATCGCCGCCACCGCGGCCCATCACGGGCTGGCTGTCCTCCATGACGATGCCGACTACCGCGCTATCGCCCGTCATGCATCCGACCTGAGCGAGCACAACGTCCACGACATCGCCTGAGGTGACTGCGCCGCCCTACAGGTTGTAGACGGGGAAGTTTCCGAATAGGTGGCCGAGCGTTCCCGTGCGATGTGACCCAGCTCGGCCGTCGGCGACACTCGGAACGGAGTGCGGTACCGGCCCCAGCCACTCGTTCGCGGGCTCGGCCGGACAGTGTGAGTGATGTTCCTCTATGCGCTGGTCGCCTTGGGCACGGAACACCCTGGCTGCCCGGACACGGACGTCACGGGCCCGTATGGCGGCCGACTCTCCGCTCGGTGATGTGCAGGTCGCGTCCTGCCTGGTAGACGTGGGAGTTTCCGGTCGCGTGGGCCGAGATGCGCACCGAGCCTATGGACGACTGCTCACCGGGAGGAAGGAGCTCGCGAGCTTCGCGCAGAACCCGCTCCAGGGCTGGTGCCGCGGCGGGGTCGGTCGCCAGGAGAAGCATCACCCGTCCTTGCCACTCGTCGGCCAACCTGTCCTCTGCCCGGCCTTCACCCTCACTGGCGAGGACGACCTGCTCCCGCGTCTCGTGGAGAGCGGCCTCGACGTCCTTGGCGTCGGCCGGCCGGAAACGCCGCCACAGCGCGACAACCCGGTCGCGCGTCGCGCTCCACGCCTCTGTGGCCATCAGTGCGACCACGGTCGTGCCGGCGGTCTGCGTGAACTGCACCAACTGCGGATCCATTCGCTCCCCCGGTCGCGACGTTCCCCCTGCGGCAGGCACATGGCTGAACACCCGTGCGCTCAGGGAAAATCCTATGGCTTCTCCCCTCATATTCGCCGTCATACCTACAAGTTGACCTGATCATTCGGAGTGCGGCGCATGCGCCGTCTCCTCAGTTCGAGTGCCGAGAGACGGTCTCCTGCGGCCTCCAACGATTCCTCCAGCACCTCGAAAGCGTCGAGGCATTCGCGCCGCAGGTTCGCCGGAAGGGTGACGGGGAGTCTTGAATAGATCGCGAGCGCTTCGTTGATCTTGTCCGGCACCCCACCCGGATTCCTCCGTCCTTCCACGCGTATCAGGGCGGCTCCGCAGAGGAAACGGACGAGTGCGACCTCCAAGGGCACGACACCGAGTGTGGCCCGGGGACGGATAAGGTCGGCCGCAAGGTCTGCCGCCGAGCATGCCTCGTCCCATTGGTCGGCTCCGCCCCGTGCGACTGCGAGGTTGTACGTTGCAATAGCCAGAGCGGGCCGGTATTCATGACTGCCTCTGTCGACCCGGCGTTGGTCCAGCGCGACCAGTTCCTCGGCGATGGGTACCAACTTCTTCCGATGCCCCAACTCCCGGTAGCGCGCGAAGAGGTAGTGGAGTTGGCCTTTCAGCATGGGTTCAAAGCGGTCGGGCACGATCCTGGCGAGTTTCCTTTCGATCGCGGCGGATTCCTCCAGGGATGCAAGTGCCTCGTCCGTCCGGCCTGTTCTCCACAGGGCCCTGCCGAAGGTGTCAAGGGCATTGGAGAGTACCGGAGAGTAAACGGTTCCCTGGGCCTCGGCCAAGCGTCTGCGGAGGTTGAGGGACTCCTCCGCAGCATCGAGAGCGAGAGCATCGCTGCCCCAGGCGGCGGCTGCTCGGCTGAGGGTCGCCAGCGCCGTGGCGAGTGCCCCGGTATAAGTGTTCGGGTCGGTCTCGTCGAGGTCCCTCAGGATGCGGACTGCTTCGTCGGCGGGAGCCAGTGCTTCCGACGCCCTGTCCAGGTGTACGGCCAGACAGTTTCCGACGTTGCTGAGTGCGACGGCCAGCCGGAGTTCGAACTCGCCAGGAGCATGGCGAGCGAGGCTCCGATAGTGGGATACCGCCTCCCGTGCGACATCCAGAGCAGCCTGATTCGCCCTGGTCAAGGAGAGGTATTCGGAGAGATTGGACAGAGCGCCGGCGAGATGGGTGCGGCAGTCCTCCGCACCGTCTGCCATGAGCCGTCGGAGAAGAGCGACGGCCGCCGCACCATAGTCGACGGCTTCCGCATAGCTGCCGTTCTCACCGAGTGCTGCGCTCAACGCGGCGTTCACGAGCGCCCGTTGATCGTCACGGAAGAGGTACGCCCTGTTCGACAGCCAGGTGAGGAGGGCGACGTAGCCGGCATTGAGGTCGACGGGACGGCGCTCCACGAGAAGCTCGTACAAGTCGAGTACCAGCACGTCGTCGAGGTTGTGCAGTTCGGTGAGGGCGATGATCGCGGCGCTCCCCGCCTCCAGGCAGATCTCGGGGTGTTCGCGTAACAGGGGGAGGAGGTGTTCGCGTGCGACATGGGGCCATCGCTTGGCCGTCTCGGCCAGTGTGGTGAGTGCGGTACGTGTCCAGGGGGTGCCGCCTGGTTTCAGGAGAAGACCGAGTGCCTGAGCGCTCCACGGGTCCGCCGGGAACGCGCAGTCGTGCCCTGGGGTCATCAGCGCCAGGAAGTCCTCGTTGAGCCGGTCCGGGTAGAGGGGTTCGAGTACGGAGTCCGCTCGGCTCGGTGCGTAGCACACCGCGTGGCCCTTGATGAGCCTTCCCGGATGCTCCCACAACTCGACGGGGGCGGCCTGGAGAGCTGCTGTCCCGTCCGCGTACGACAACGGCCCCGTCAGCGCCGCGATGTACATGACCTGGGACATCGCGTTCGGGTCGGCCTTGAGCAGGCCACGTTCGTGTAGACGCGCCCAATGGTCGCGCTCGCGTGCCAGGAGGTAGGCCGAGAGCTTGTCGGGGTCGTCGGGTGCGGTGCTGTCCTGCACGGCCGCGAGGATGTTGGCGAGGGCGGACATGTGCAACGTCAGCGCTTGGTCGTAGGCGCTGTGGTCCTGGAGGCCGGAAGGGGGGCGAGGGAGGAGCGCGGCGGGGGCCTCGAGAGCGGCGGCGAAATGACGGACGGCCTTGGAGAAGAGGGGCGCTCGGTCCGACGGCCGACTGACGAGAGGTTCGAGCCGGAGCGCTTCCGGCACCATGTCGAAATTTCTGATGACACGAGATTCGAGCATCTGCCACCACGTACCCGCTGACCGCGCCAGCAGCAATATCAACACCGGTGCTGCTTCGGGGGAGGGCATGTCGTGGATGAGCCGGATCAGATCATCGGTGTCCCACTCTTGGGCGTAGTCGACCACGATCAGCGTCCCTGAGGTGGTTCCAACCGGCGCGATCTCCGGTGCGGGACCAGTACCAGTCGAGGAGTAAGGCCGCGGCACCGCGTGAAAGACGCTCCACCCTTCCTGCTGCCATATCTGGGCGGCCTGAGCGGCCAGCCGCGTCTTGCCCTGTCCCCCTGGCCCATGAATGAGCCGCAACGCGGCGTGCGGGCGTCCTCGACAGTTGTCCCGCCAAGAGCGCAGGGTGTCCAATTCGGTCTCCCGGCCGACGAAATCGACGATCTCCTGCCTGGCTCGGAGCAACCGGCTGGGCTGAGCGCGCGCCTCCTCGGCCGACAACGCCTGCGAGGACGACGGCCACATCCTGAGCTCGTACGGCGCGCTCTCACCGTGCATCACCACATCTCCGCCCGCTTGCACGATACGCGCGAAGTCCGAGGCCGACGCGTACTGCTCCACTGCAACACTCCGGGGTACGAGGGGGAGATCCGCAGATGTCACGGCATCCGTGGGCGCTGAGCACGGTACCGGTAAGTGAGTGACTCAGTGGTGGCCTATTTCCCCGGTGGGGACGGCAGTCCGCGGAGCGCGGCGCCAGGCTCATGCAGTCGCCGATCTCCCGTACCCGTTTCCACTCTGCAGCTTTTGACGCCGGACATGCCTTGCCTAAACGGTCAGGCACGACACTCAGGGACGCGACTGCTTGCGAGGTCCGGCCCTCCTGGGCATCAGACGGCCCCGCCGAATGCGCGAAGGACTTCTGGTGCGGTGCCTCTCGCCCATCGGTCTGGACAACAAGAAACCCCCGGGTCAATGACCTGGGGGTTTGCATGGAGCGGGTGACGAGAATCGAACTCGCACTCTCAGCTTGGGAAGCTGATGTTCTACCACTAAACTACACCCGCGTGAGACGCCGGATATGTGCCGTTCGAGCCGGTGTCGGAAACGCGGATTCACCATACCTCATGCCAGGCCTCCGGCGCTGAAGCCGTGGGGCCTGCGGTTGTTACGGGGGGTGGGCGGGGCTGCGAGGTGCGGGAGTTGGGGCGTACGGTGTAGGAGCTGGAGAGGGGTCCGGCGGGAGCGGAGTGCCGCTTGGAGGCCCGTCCCTTTCATCCCGTAATGTGGCTTCCTCTTCAGGTTAGACGCGGCTCATGGGGAAGGGACTCTGAGGACTTGATGGAACGCAACACCGTCGTCCGTTGTGCCGAAGGGCACGTGTTCAGCACCGCATCGCTTCCGATGCAGCAGGCCGAGCGGCTCGGCCCTGGCCGGCTGATCCGTTGCCCCCGTTGCGCCCGGCTCCGCAACGTCGTACCGGTGGGGTTCGAGAAGCGCTGACCGTAACCGGGACGCGCCGTACCATCTCCACCCGTATCACCGGCACCGATCACGAAGCAGTCGGCCAGTAGCAATCCAGCTGGCAGCCAGCTGGCAGTAAGAGTGTCCACGTTCCCGCGGGCCCGCCACGATGACCGGATTGTGGCGGGCCCGCGGGCTCTGCGTATCCTCGGGGCGTGCTTCTCTCTGACAAGGACATCCGGGCCGAGATCGACGCCGGGCGTGTGCGGATCGATCCCTACGACGAATCCATGGTGCAGCCCTCGAGCGTCGACGTGCGGCTCGACCGCTACTTCCGGGTGTTCGAGAACCACCGGTACCCGCATATCGACCCGTCCGTCGAGCAGGCCGATCTGACGCGGCTCGTCGAGCCCGAGGGTGACGAGCCGTTCATCCTGCACCCCGGGGAGTTCGTCCTCGCCAGTACGTACGAGGTCGTCTCGCTTCCCGACGATCTCGCGTCCCGGCTTGAGGGCAAGAGCTCGCTCGGGCGGCTCGGGCTCGTCACCCACTCCACCGCCGGGTTCATCGACCCCGGGTTCTCCGGGCACGTGACCCTTGAGCTGTCCAACCTCGCGACCCTCCCCATCAAGCTCTGGCCGGGGATGAAGATCGGGCAGTTGTGCATGTTCCAGCTCAGTTCGCCGGCCGAGTTCCCGTACGGCAGCGACCGGTACGGGTCCCGCTATCAGGGGCAGCGCGGGCCGACCGCCTCGCGGTCCTTCCTCAACTTCCACCGGACCCAGGTGTGAGCGGCGGCGACGCGAGTGGCGACGACATGAGCGGCGTACGCGAGATGAGCGACGTACGGGAGAACCTCACCTATGAGGGGTTCGGCACCGCCGTCCGCGAGCTCGCCCAGACCATCGCCGACGACGGGTACGAGCCCGACATCGTGCTCAGCATCGCCCGCGGGGGCGTCTTCGTGGCCGGCGGGCTCGCCTACGCCCTCGACTGCAAGAACATCCACCTGGTGAACGTCGAGTTCTATACCGGCGTCGGGACCACTCTCGCCATGCCGGTCATGCTGGCGCCCGTCCCCAACACCATCGACTTCTCCGACAAGAAGGTGCTGATCACGGACGACGTGGCCGACACCGGCAAGACGTTGAAGCTCGTGTACGACTTCTGCGTCGACGCCGTCGCCGAGGTCCGCTCCGCCGTCATCTTCGAGAAGCCGCAGTCACTCGTGAAGTGCGAGTACGTGTGGAAGCGCACCGATGAGTGGATCAACTTCCCGTGGAGCGTCGAACAGCCCGTCGTGAAGCGGGACGGGCAGGTGCTCGACGCCTAGGTGCGACCGGGGGGCGTTGCCCGTTGCCCCGCCTCTCAGGCCGCCCGCCGTTCCACCGGTATCCACAGCTCCGCTTCCGCCTGTGCGGCGTCCGGGGTGAGGCGGGTGCGCAGGATCTCGGGGCCCGGCCTGCTCTGGTACGGGTTCGACGGGAACCACTGCGTGTACACGTCCCGCCACAGGTGTTGGAGTGCCTGCGGGAACGGGCCGGAGTTCTCGAAGACGGCCCATGTTCCTGCCGGGACGGTGAGTGCGTCCAGGTCCTGCGGGGGTGCGGCCCCGGTCACCACGCCGTGGTAGTAGTCCAGTTCGGTGCCCTCCGCCCGGCTCGGGTCGATGTTGTCGCTCACCCCGACGATTCCCTCCGGGGCCTGGTCGGACAGGGCCCCGACACGCCGCATCGTCTCCTTGTCGATGCCCCGGATGAACTGCGCGATCGCCGGGTTCATCCCCTCGTGGACGAGCGGGACCCGGATCTTCTTGCCGATCACACGGAACTGTTCCTTCTCCACGATCCGGTATCGCATGCTGCTGTTCCCTTCTACGACGAGACGGAAGGACAGCCGAGGCTGGGAGGTCAGAGAGCTTCCGCTCCGGCGGGCCTCGCCCGGGCCCACGCCGTGCATGGCACGGAACGCTCGCGCGAACGCCTCCCCCGAGCCGTAGCCGTACCGCACCGCGATCTCCAGCAGCGTCCGCTCTCCGGCGAGCACCTCGGCGCCCGCGACGGTGAGGCGTCTGCGCCGGATGTACTCGGACAGCGGGAGCCCCGCCAGCGCGGAGAACAGTCGTCGGAAGTGGTACTCCGACGTCACCGCGATCCGTGCCAGCTCGGGCACCTCGATCCGCTGATCGAGACGCGACTCGATGTGCTCAAGAGCCTCGTTCAGTCGCTCCAGCAACTCGGTCCCCTTCCTTTGCGTCTTCCACGTTAGGAAGTTCGTGGCTTGCCGGACCCGACATTCCGTGCCCGGTCGGGTCGGGTCATGTCGGGGCGGGCCCGGCAGGGTGGGGCCAGGTGGGGCCGGTTAAAGAAACGCTTGCGTTTCGCTTCAAGACTCCGTAGCGTTAGTGTACGAAACCGTTTCGTATCGAAAGGAATCCGATCATGACCATGACTATGACCACTCTTCGGGCCCCCGTCCGGGTGACCGTGCGCGCGGCCGGGCTGGTGGACGTGCCCGCCGTGGTGCGTCTGATCACCCAGCTCCAGCCCGAGCCCCTGAGCGGGCACAGCTCCGCCGTGGGCCGGGAGCAGGCGCAGCGTGCCATGCGGTTGCTGCTGGCCCACCATGCCCTGGAGGAGGGTCAGGTGTGGGTGGCCGAGCGGGACGACGACGGCACGCTCTTGGCGGCCGCCATCTGGTTGCCGCCCGGAACAGGGGGCGATCCTCCCGGTGCGCACCTCAGGAGCCTGTTCTCCCGCGAACTCACCGCCTGCCCGTCGGATCACCCCGTCCTGTCGACGGTGCTGGAGGCGGCGGCGGGGCCCGGCGAGCCGTACTGGACCCTGGTCGCCGTCTGCGCGCCGGACGACACGGAGGCGTGGGACCGTACGGTGGTCGCCGATCTGCTGTCACCGGGGTTGCGCGCCGTCGACGGCCAGGGTGCCACCGCCGTCGCGCTCACGATGTCCGCCCGTCACGGGGACCGGTTGCGGCCTCTCGGGTTCCGAGGGGCGCGCGAGGTGCGCGTCGCGCAGCGTGCGAGCGTGTGGATGACGACCCGTCATGCCGGCGGCCTGGCGGCCTGATGGCCTGACGGTCGGCTGAGGCGTGTTCGGGCGGGTGGGCTGTCGCCCTACAGGCAGATCACCGGGATCCGCTGGACCTCGTTGTTGCCGAAGCCGCCACGGTTCCATGGCTGGCTGAGGGGCTGGGCCGTGCCCTCGGCATCCGTGGCGCGGACCGTCAGGACATGGTGGCCGGGTGCTGCCGTCCAGGGTGTGTGCCAGTGGCGCCAGGACCAGGAACCGCCGTCCGGCGGGGCGAGTTCGGCGTCCTGCCACGAGGCGCCGTCGTCCGTGCTGACCTCGACCTTGCTGACAGGAGCGCGGCCCGACCAGGCGCGGCCCTCCAGCCGCACGGGACCGGGGCGTACGACGCGGGTGCGGGACATGAAGTCCGGGAAGCCGGGCGGGATCATCAGCGCGCGCGGGGCCATCCGGGTGACCGGGTCGCCGAGCTCGTCGGAGGACTGGCGGAAGCGGTACGCCACCGACTGCTGGAAGCCGGCGAACGGGGTGTCGGTGAGCGTGATGTCGTGCAGCCACTTCACATGAGCCATGCCGTACCAGCCGGGGACCACCAGGCGCAGCGGGAGCCCGTGCTGCGGCGGCAGCGGGGCGCCGTTCATCTCGTAGGCCACCAGGACCTCCGGATCGGCGGCGGTCGCGTCGGCGAGCGGCAGGCTGCGGCGGTAGTCCTGTTCGACGCCGCGTTCGACACCGTGGTCGGCTCCCGTGAAGACCGCCTCCACGGCGTCCGGCTCCACTCCCGCCTCGGTGAGCAGCGTCCGCAGGGGTACGCCCGTCCAGTCCGCCGTGCCGACCGCCTCGACCAGCCAGGGCTGGCTCACGGGGCGTGGGGTGAGGCGGGCCCGGCCGTTGCCCGCGCACTCCATCGTCACGCGGTGGGTGACCGGCGGGAGGGAGCGCAGTGTGGCCAGGTCCAGGGTCAGGGGCGTACGGACGCGGCCTTGCACGGTGAGGGCCCAGGAGTCCGCGTCGGTGGCAGGGATGTCGTAGTGGACGAGGACGTAGTGCAGGCCGGACGGGGTCACGTCGTAGCGCAGGGCCTCCAGGGGGAGGCCGTGGTTGCGGGCCGCGAGGGCGAGTTCCTCGTGGCTGATCCCCTCGGCGGGGTCGGCCACGCGCCCCGGTGCGCTGACCGCGGCCGGTGACCGCGGCAAGAACGAGGCCGCTGCGCTGCCGAGGTCATCGGGGGCATCGGGGGCACCGCGGTCGCTGGGGTGGTTGGGGTCGCTGGGGTGGTTGCGTCCGTCCATGGGTCCCATGGCTTCCATGGTGCTCCCGTCGGCCGGTCCGGGCACCGCCCCGCCCGGTCACGTCCCGCCGAAGTCAGCCCTGATCGGCGTGGAGGCCGGCCGGCGCACGTCCGGCCTCTGGGCTGCGCCCGGCTTCCAGGACGTGTCAGGCTTCCGGGCTGCGTCCTGGCCCCCGGGATGCCGCCCGGCCTCCAGGATGTGTTCGTCCGGTCCTCAGGCCGAGTCCGGCTCTCGCGCCGAGTCCGGCCCTCAGGGCGCGTCCGGCCTCTAGAACGTACCCAGCTTGATGATCGACAGCAGGGCGATCAGCTGGATCGCCGACGCGCCCAGGGCCTTGGGCCAGGGCAGGTCGTGCGACTTGTTGACCATCAGCGTGAACAGCGCGCCGGCCGCCACCCAGGTCACCCAGCCCAGGATCTGCACGAACGGCGCGTCGCCGCTCGCGAACATCGCGACGATCAGTCGCGGCGCGTCCGTGAGCGACATGATCAGCATGGAGAGGCCGACCGTGGGCTGCCAGGCGCCGTCGCCGCCGAGCTGGCGGGCGAGGGTGTGGGTGACGACGCCCAGGATGAAGGCGCTGAGCGCGATCGCGACCGCCGTCGTCAGGACGATGGGGACCGCGTTGGCCAGCGTCGCGTTGATGGCGTCCGCGCGGGCGCCGTCGAAGCCGAAGACGGCCAGCAGGCCGTAGAGCAACGTCACGATGAGGGCAGGGCCCCACATCGTGTAGTCGCGCATCCGCAGGAAGGTCTGGTTCGGGCGCATGATGACGCCGCTCAGCAGTTCCTTCCAGGGCAGCGGCGGGCCCACCGGGGGCGCGGCGGCCTGGCCCGCGCGGTAGGTGTCGCCCTGGTTGTAGGGGTCCTCGCCGACGGAGAACGCCGCCGTGTGGCCCGCTTGGTTGGCCGCGTACGGGTCCGAGCTCGGACCGGGAGCGGGACCGGGGCCCGGTCCCGGCGGGTGGTGCCCCGGATCCCCGTAGTACTCCGGCTCGCCGTGCCCGTTCGCCTGGGGCCACTGCTGAGGGCCGTTGCCGCCGCCGCCGTACTGGGGCTGCTGCGGGTAGGCCCCGGGCGCGGGCGGATAGCCGTACGACGGGCCGCCCTGAGGGGCCTGCTGTCCGTACGGCTGCTGCCGCGCTTGCTGCGGAGGCGCTTGCTGCGTGCGGTTGTCCCGGCCGCGTCCGATCCTGAATCCAGCCACGTAATCGAACGTACCTGGTCCCGCAGAGTCACGTGCCCGGCCCGGGGCATCAGAGGGGGCTTTGCTGCCGACCTGTGACATCCCCTAAGGGCTGCCAAGGGGCCGGTAAGGGGCCGGTAAGGGGTCTCTCAGGGTTCTGTCACACGGCAGGGAGGAGGCGTACGCCATTCGACTCGGCGTTCTCGCGGGGGGAGCCGACCGCCGCCGCCCGGTTCCAGGGCGCTGAAACCAGCGTGAAACCGCGCTGAATGCGCCCTGCCGCAACCTCTGCGGCATGACGACAACGACATCGCACTCTCTCGCCATCGAGGCCAAGGGACTGCGCAAGGCCTACGGGGACAAGCACGGGGACAAGACGGTCCTCGACGGCATCGATCTGGCGGTGCCGACCGGGTCCGTGTTCGCGCTGCTCGGGCCGAACGGCGCCGGCAAGACCACCGCCGTCAAAATTCTCTCCACCCTCATCACCGCCGACGCCGGCGACCTGCGTGTCGGCGGCCACGACCTCGCCACCGACCCGCAGGCGGTGCGCGCCGAGATCGGCGTCACCGGGCAGTTCTCCGCGGTCGACGGGCTGATCACCGGCGAGGAGAACATGTTCCTCATGGCGGACCTGCACCACCTGCCCAAGGACGAAGGGCGGCGGGTCACCGCCGAGCTGCTGGAGCGCTTCGACCTCACCGAGGCCGCGAAGAAGCCCGCCTCCACCTACTCCGGCGGTATGAAGCGCCGCCTCGACCTCGCCATGACGCTGGTCGGCAGCCCGCGGATCATCTTCCTCGACGAGCCGACCACCGGCCTCGATCCGCGCTCGCGCCACAACATGTGGGGCATCATCCGCGAGCTGGTCTCCGGCGGCGTCACCGTCTTCCTCACCACCCAGTACCTGGAGGAGGCCGACGAACTCGCCGACCGCATCGCGGTGTTGAGCGACGGCAGGATCGCCGCCGAGGGGAGCGCCGAGGAGCTGAAGCGGCTCATTCCCGGCGGACACGTCCGGCTCCGCTTCTCCGACCCGGCCGCCTACCAGACCGCCGCGCTCACGCTGCGCGAGGTGACCCGGGACGACGAAGCCCTCGCGCTGCAGATCCTCAGCGACGGCAGCCAGCGCGAGCTGCGCTCCATCCTCGACTGGCTGGACTCCGCCGGCGTCGAGGCGGACGAGCTCACCGTGCACACCCCCGACCTCGACGACGTCTTCTTCGCCCTGACCGGCGGCGCCGGCGCCGGCGCCGCCACTGTGCCCACCCAGGCGACTCAGGCGACTCAGCCGACTCAGCCCACCCAGCCGAACCAGCCCAAGGAGACCGTCCGATGAGCTCTCTCTCCTCCCCTTCCCCTTCCTCCTTCTCCCTCTCCGTACGCGACTCCTCCACGATGTTGCGCCGCAACCTTCTGCACGCCCGGCGCTACCCGTCACTCACCCTGAACATCCTGCTGACGCCTATCGTCCTGCTGCTGCTCTTCGTCTACGTCTTCGGCGACGTGATGAGCGCGGGCATCGGTGGCGGCGGCGCCGATCGCTCCGAGTACATCGCCTATCTCGTCCCGGGCATCCTGCTGATGACCATCGGCGCCACCCCGGCCGGGACCGCGATCTCCGTGTCCATGGACATGACCGAGGGCATCATCGCCCGCTTCCGTACGATGGCGATCCACCGCGGCTCGGTGCTCATCGGGCACGTCATCGGAAGCGTGCTGCAGGCGCTCATCAGCGTGACGCTCGTCGGTGCCGTCGCCGTGGCCATCGGTTTCCGGTCCACGGACGCCACGGCCCTGGAGTGGCTGGCGGCGTTCGGGCTGCTCGGGCTGGTCGCCGTGGCGTTCACCTGGATCGCTGTCGGCATGGGCATGGCCAGCGCGAACCCCGAGGCGGCCAGCAACAACGCGCTGCCGCTGATCTTCCTCCCGTTCATCTCCAGCGCTTTCGTGCCCATCGACGCGATGCCGGGCTGGTTCCAGCCGGTCGCCGAGTACCAGCCGTTCACCCCCGCCATCGAGACCCTGCGCGGCCTGCTGCTCGGCACCGAGATCGGCAACAACGGGTGGATCACGGTCATCTGGTGCCTGGGCCTGGCCGCCCTCGGCTACTACTGGTCGAAGTCGCTGTTCAACCGCGACCCGAAGTGAGCGTGCGGGCTGCCTCCCACAGCTCGTCCCGCCCCAGGGCGGCGTACTCCGACACCGCGTCGGTGTACGCCGCCCCGGCGGCGTTCCCGGCGGCCTCGACCGCCTGCCGGGCGCGGTCCGCCGACATCGTCGGCTGGAACTCGCGCAGCACCCGCAGCCGTTCGGCCAGCGCGACCATCCGTACGGCACCGGCGGCACCGGCGGCAGTGCCAGCGTTGGCACCGGCGTCAGTACCGGCGCTGGCACCGGCGGCAGTACCGGCGTTGGCACCGGCGTCGGCGGACGCGAGCCCCGCCATGCCGAGCGCGTGCAGCACCGTCCCGAAGACCGGGAGTTCCACGGGCGCGCGGGACGGGCCGGACAGCAGCGTCCGCAACCGCAGCCGCAACTGGACGACCAGCTCCGCGACGGGCTCAAGACGGCCGGCGTGCGCGTGCGCCGTCACCGCCGCCGCCTGGACCTGCAGCGCCCACGGGTCGAGCCAGGGGTCCCCGCTGTGCAGCGCGCCGGCCCCGGATATCCGCCCCACTGCGCCGCGCCACAGCCCTAGCCCGACCTCCGTCAGACCGCGGGTGAGCGCGATCTCGGCGCGCCCGCCGAGATCCGGGTTGTAGAAGTCAACCTGCTGTGGGGTGCTGTCGCTCTCGGCCTGCCGCAGCCAGTGCTCGGCCTCGTCGGGGTCGCCGCGCTGCAGACAGGCGAGGGCGAGGGCCGAACGGATGCCGATGTAGTCGTGCTCGTCGCCGAGCCGCGGCAGCGCCTCGAGCACCTCCTTGAGGTGTTTGTACGCGGCCTCGCCCCGCCCTGTCTTCAAGCACAGCTCACTCAGCCGGGAATGACCCATGACCTGCAAGGACGGGGCGTCGACCGGAGTCAGTGCGGCGGTCATCCGGCGGGCCGAGGCGAGCGCGCGGTCGAGGTCGTGCTCGTACTCCCAGACGTAGGTGGCGACACACTCGGCGATGACGGCGACCAGCGGATGCTCGCTGCCGCAGAGCTTGTGCAGCACTTCGTAGTCGGGGGGCAGCATCTCGGGGACCGTGCTCAGCACGGCCGCGGTGGCGCGCAGCAGCGTGTCCGGCGGAGCCGGGGGCAGCCGCCGGAGGGTGACGAGATGGCGGACGACCTTGGCGTGCGCGCGGTGGTCCATGAACAGGACCGACAGGCACAACACCGCGGCAGCGCGGGCGACTTCGACGTACTCGGGCTCGGGGCGGTAGTGCGACAGCGGCGGGCCTGCGTCGGCGGCGAGGGCGGCGAGGCGCGGGTAGTTGGAGTCGGTGGACCACAAGGCGGCGAGGACGGCGGTGAGGGCGGCGACCGTCGGGCCGTCGGTACGGGACAGGGCGTACCGCAGGGCCGACACGAGGTTGTCCTGCTCGGCCCTGATCCGCTCCCAGGCGGTCCGCGGTTCCGGGCCGAAGACCCAGTCGTGGTACGTGACGCCGAAGTCCCGTGCCCAGGCGAGGAACTGGCCGACGGCCTCCTCTTCCTCGCCCGCCTCCGCGCGCAGGGCCGCGCTGAACTCCCGTACGGTCTCCAGCATCCTGAACCGCACGCCGATCGGGGTGTCGGTGGCGGTGAGCAGCGACTGACCGGCCAGCTGTTCCAGGAGGAACAGCGCGTCCTCGCCGAGGATCTGTTCCGCGGCTTCGCCCAGGAACCCGCCGGGGAAGACGGACAGCATGCGCATCGCGGCCCTGGCCTCCTCGTCGAGAAGGTTCCAGCTCCAGTCCACGACCGCGTGGAGGGTGCGGTGGCGCTCCGGCACGTTCCGCGTCCCGCCGCGAAGGAGTGCGAACCGGTCGCCGAGGCGGCGGGCGATCTCCTGAACCGAGAGGACGCGCACCCGCGCCGCGGCCAGCTCCACGGCGAGCGGCAGCCCGTCGAGGTGGCGGCACAGCTCGGCCACCGCGTCCGACGGCAGCTCCACGCCGGGCCGGGCGGCCCGGGCCCGCTGCGTGAACAACTCGACCGAGGTGTCGAGGCCGAGCTCCGGCAGTGCGTACACCGCCTCCGAGGTGAGGCCCAGCGGGGCCCGGCTGGTGACGAGTACCCGCAGGTCCTTCGAGGACGAGACCAGGGCCTGTACGAGACCGGCGGCGCCCCCGATGACCTGCTCGCAGTTGTCGAGGACCAGCAGCGCGGGCCCGGAGCCGAGCACATTGAGGACGCCGGCCACCGGGTCGGCCGAGGCGTGGGCGGCCATGGCACCGTGCCGCGCCTCGCCCGCGCCGAGCGCGGAGGCCACCTCGGCGGCCACGTCCTCGTCCACGGTGACGCCGGCGAGCGGCACGAAATACACCACGCGCTGCTCGGCCCGGCGGCTCACGGCGTGCGCGAGCCGGGTCTTGCCGAGGCCGCCGGGGCCGACGACGGTGACGGCGCGGGACGTGTCCAGCAGCCGCCCCACCGCCGCGATGTCCTCGTCCCGGCCCAGCAACTGGTTCGGCTCGTGCGGCACGCCGTGCCTGACCACAGGAGCCTCACCGCGCAGCAGTTCCTGCTGTACGGCCTTGAGCCCGGCGCCGGGATCCGTGCCGAGTCCGTCGCGCAGCTCACGGCGGTACGCCTCGTACCGTGTCAGCGCGGCGGACGGGCCCGCCGTCGCCGCTTCGCCGCGCAGCAGCTCGGCGAGCACCTCCTCGTCGCGCGGATGCTCCGCGGCGGCCACGGCCAACGGCCCGGCCGCCTCCGCGTGCCGCCCGAGACGGGCGAGCGCGAGCGCCTGTGCGCGTACGAGCGTGCTGTGGACGGGGGCGCGCTCGGTGCGTAACGCGGCCACGGGGTCTGTGCTTTCGCCGGGCCCGCCGGCCTCGTCGGGGGTGCCCGCCCACAGTGCGAGCCCGGCCTCGGCGTCGGCCAGCGCACCAGCGTGGTCCCCGGCCCTGGCCCGGTCCGCGCTCGCGGCGGCGCGCAGCAGCAGGGCGGAGCTGTCGACCTGGTCCTCGGCGAGGGCGAGCCGGTAACCGGTGGGCGTGTTCGCGATGACGTCGGCGCCCAGTTGCGCCCGCGCCCTGGACACCAGGACCTGCACCGCCTTTCCCGGCCGGTCCGGCAACTGGTCCGGCAGCCACAGTCCTTCCACCAGCCGCTCGGTGCTGCAACCTGTGCGCAGGTCGGCCGCGAGCAGTGCGAGGAGACCGCGGAGCCGGGGCGCGGTGACCTCCTGTCCGCGATAGGCGACACGCGGCAGCAGGGTCAGGTCGGTGGTCATCAGCGCAGACTAGCCAAGGCCCGGCACACTTGACCCCGGTGCCGTTGACCTGGAACCAGCCCCAGCCCAGCCCCAGTCGGCGCCCAAGCCTGGCTCGCCGACTAGAACAACAACGGCAAGGCCGACCTGGCGGTGACCGCCTCCTTCGAGAACGACCGCAGCCGAGGCCTGTGGACCCTGCCGGGCTCATCGCCCTTTGATGGCGTCTTCGGTGAGAGGTCAGTCGGCGAAGTTGGCGCCGAAGACCGGGGTGCCCGTGGCGGAGATGCCGACCGTGGAGGTGTAGATGCCGGCGTCGGAGGACAGGGAGTCGCCCGTTCCCGAACGCAGGGCGTAGACGGCGCCGTTGTTGCCGTTCTCGCCGGACGCGCCGATGATCACGTCGCCCCGGCCGTCGCCGTCCAGGTCGTCGACGTGCACGTCGGACCCGAAGCGGTCCTCCGCCTCGTTCTCGTTCGGCACACCCGCGGTGTTCTGGTCGAGGAACCTCGCGCCCGTGCCCGTGATGCCGGAGCCGTCCGCGGCGCCGTACAGGACGGTCGCCGCACCGGCGTCCACGACGCCGTCGAGGTTCTCGCCGGGCGAGCTGACGACCAGGTCGAGGTGGCCGTCGCCGTTGACGTCGCCGAGGTCCAGCTCGGAGCCGAACTGGTCGCCCGTCTCACCGCCGCCGGGGACGCCCACGGTGTCCTGGTCGATGGTCTGGACGTCGCCGTAGGCGGGCCCGGAGGCCGAGCCGTGGCCGATCAGCGCGGCGCCGCCCAGCTGCGCGCCGGCGATGCCGTCGTCCCAGGCCAGGCCGAACACGATGTCGTCGTAGCCGTCGCCGTCCGTGTCGCCGACGTCCGTGATGATGCCGGCGGGCAGCTTCTGGTAGGTGGCGGAGGTGATGCCGTTCGCCGAGCCCGGGTACCAGAAGTTGGCGTTGTAGCCGTCCTCGGTGTCGATCTCGTAGCCGTTGACGATCAGGTCCTCGACCCCGTCGCCGTTGGCGTCTCCCGACTGCAGGAAGCGGATGCCCCAGCCGTCCCCGCTCTGTACGGCGACGGAGACGGTGTAGTGGCCGCCGGTCGCGCCGGCCCGGGTGAACCCGCCCCGGTAGACGTCGACGGTCGCGGCCGTGAACGTGCCGAGGGCCAGGTCGTCCTTGCCGTCGCCGTTGAAGTCGGCGGCCTCCAGCACGCTGCCGAACCAGTCGTGCGAGGAGGCGCGGGGGTCCGCGACGGTCGTGCCACCCTTGAGGCCCGTGGCGGAGCCCCACAGGATCGCGACGGTGCCGCCGTCGACGTCGTCGCCGACGTCCTCGCCCTGGGCGCCGACCGCCACGTCGTCGTAGCCGTCGCCGTCGAAGTCGCCGTACGCCGTGTCGGTGCCGAAGTAGTCGTCCTTCTCGGCCGTACCGGGAACGCCCGCGGTCTCCTGGGTGATGGTGACGTGCTCGCCACCCCCGTACAGGATTGTGAGCGCTCCGGCGGCGGCCTGGCCGTTCACGTACGCGCCGGTGGCGGAGACGGTGACGTCGGCGAGGCCGTCACCGTTGAAGTCGGCGTCCGAGGTGGTCACGGCGGCGGTGTCGGCGGCCGTGGCGGCGGACGCCGCGAAGGTGAGGAACCCACTTGTCAGCGCGGCAGCGGTCGCCGTCGCGAGGGTGAGTCGCAGGTGCTTGTGCATGCGGGGTTCTCCTGCGGCATGCGGGGGCGCCGGTGGGCGCCCACAGTCAATGGGGTGCGTACCGCCCGCATTCACCCGGAGTTCTCCTGGGCACAACAGGCGGTTTGCGATCACAAGACCCACAGGAAGTGCCGGAGGTTGTACGTGAGTTCGAGGCTTTCTCCCGGTGCCGGCAGCCGGCAGCCGACAACTGGCAGTCGGCCCCCGGGAGGACGGCCCCCGGGAGGACGGCCTGCGGGAGGGCGGTCCGCGGCTGGACGTATCAGCCCTCCGCGCCCAGGAACTCCGCTGTGGAGAAGGTGAGTCCGGGCTTCCGCGCGATGAGGTCCTTCTTCGCGCCCGGGTACACGGCGACCGTGTCCTCGGTCTCCCCGCGGTAGGTGCGCACCACCAGGTCCGCGCGTTTGTCGCCGTCGAAGTCGGCCACCGTCAGGACCCGGGTGGTCCCCCGGGCCGGCGGCTCCACGGTCACCATCCCGGTGGCGGACACCGCGCCGGCGCGGCCCTTGAGGATCCTCAACTGCGAACCGCTGGAGACGAGTTCGGTCTTGCCGTCGCCGTCGAAGTCCCCGGAGTCCAGGACCGTACCGGCGACAGCGAGTTCTCCGCGCAGGGTGCCCGGTACCTCGTACCGCAGGGCGGTGCCGCGCATCGTGCCGATCGCCGCGTCGAGGCCCTTGCCCCTGCCGAACTGCCCGAAGGCGACGTCGACACCGTCCGGGAGGGCTACCGCGTCGCCGGTGGGGCCGGCCGGTCCGCCCAGGACGAGGGAGGAGCCGGAGGTGCCGGCGCCCTCGGCCGTACGCACGAGCAGGTCGTCGTATCCGTCGTCGTCGACGTCCACGGCCGGGGGAGTCGGGACGTTCCCGGGTGAGGCGAGTGGCGCGCCCGCCGCCTTCGGGGCCCCCTTGCGGGTGAAGGGCCCGCGCAGATAGGTCAGGTTGCCGTCGGAGGCGTGCACGACGAGATCGTCGGCCTTGTCGCCGTTGAAGTCGCCGCACACCGGCTGGTCCGGCCAGTCGTTGCCGAATCGTGCCTGCGGGGGAATCACCAGCTTGACCGCCTTGCCGGCCAGCCCCCGGGACGAACCGAAGAGGATCTGCAGCGGCACCGGCGGCTGCCCCTGCCCGTCGTACGGCGGATCGGTCGAGACGACGAGGTCGGTGAAGCCGTCCTTGTCCAGGTCGCAGCTCGCCTCGGCGTCGAAGGCGGCGGGCAACTGACCCTTGGTGGCGGCGGCGTGCTGAGCGCTGCTCAGCAACTGCCGCGCGCCTGGGGTGAGTCCACGGGCCGACCCGTACACGATCCCGATCCCGGCGTCGTCCCCGTGACTGTCACGCTTCACGAGATCGGTGAGTACGAGGTCTCGGTGCCCGTCGCCGTTGAAGTCGCTGTCGACCCGACTGCCCTTGCCCAGCGGTACGTCGATCCGGGCGGGGGCCTTGGCGACCGTGACGGGCTCGCGGTCGGCGTCGTCCTTGCCATCCTCGCCGCCCGAACCGCCCGAACCGCCGCAGCCGGTGAGCAGCAGGGCGCAGCTCGCCACGGCCCCCGCTACCCGTATCCCGCTCTTCCCGCGCTTCCCCATGGCCACGTCAACCCCGACCGCATCGTGAGACAACAACCTGCACATCATGCGGTGGCGAGAGGGCATAAGTCACCAGGGATGCGGCACCGACACCGACATCGAGGGGTCAGGTTCTGTCACGAACTGCTGCTGTTCGAGCGGCCGAAGAACTCGATCTCGGCGATGGACACCTGCTTCTTGTCGTCCGCGGCGTAGGCCGAGCGCAGGACGAAACGTACCGAGCTGACCTCTCCCACCCGGAACTTGCGCCGCTGGCCGCCCGGGCTCTGGTCGAGGTTGATGATCCGCGTGCTCTTCTTTCCGTCGGAAGTGGTGATCTGTGCCTCGATGCGGTGCGGGAGGGCCGACTTCTGGAACTGGTCGACCTTGGTCGAGGTGCCGGAGGTGATGACCAGGTCCAGCAGCCGGGTCGGCTGGTCGAAGCGGGCCTCCACCCATTCGCCCTCACCGGACTGCGAGACCCCCGGCCCCCACCAGGTGTTGCTGAGCTTGTCGAACACGAGCTGCGCGCTGTGGCCGGGATACGAGCGGGACGCCTTGACGCTGTCCGGGGGAGCCGGGGCACGCTTGGCGAAGTGGTCGCGGGTCGCGTCGACTCCGGCGCCGATGTTGACTATGAGGGTGATGACCAGGCCCAGGACGACGGCGCCGACGACCCAGTTCATGACGCGTCCGAAGCCGCGGCGCAGGCGGGGCCGGTCGCCCGCCCACGGGGTCTCCGTGTTGCGGAAGTTCAGCAGTCGGCGCCACCAGGTCTGCAGCGCCGGCGGGCGCGGGCCGCCCGCCATCGGCATGGCGCAGCGGCCGCAGAAGTGCCGGTCGGGCCGGTTGGGGGTGCCGCACCAGGGGCACGGCGGCCCGTCTTCCGGACCCGACTCGGGGCCAGGGGCACGGACTTGGGGGCGGCCCGCGACCGGCATCCCGGGGAGCACGGGGGCGACCGGGGGCGTGGCGGTGACCCGGGGCCCGGGGTCGTTCACGGGGATGAGGAGGGACCTGGCCCGTTCGCCGGCGGTGTCGGCGGAGGAGGGATGGGGGCTTCCGTGGCCGAGGGCCGCCCTCGGCTCGGTGTCGGCGTCGGGCGGGTGGGAGCCGTCCGACGCTCCGGGGGAGGGGAAGCCGGCAGGCGGGGCGGCCGGGTACGCGCCCGCGGGGGGTGCCGCCGGCGTGTCCCGCTGTCCGGGTGCGGCCATGCCCACTGCGCCCGCTGCGCCCGCTCCGGAGGCGCCGAACGCGTGGGCCGACGCGGCGCCGGGGGCGGCGGAACCGGACGAGGAGGGCGGGGCAAACGAGGAGGGCGGGGTGCTGCCGGAGCCCGCGGGCGCGGGGTTCGACAGGGGTGCCCCGGCCTGCCCGGAGGCGGACGCGGAGGCGGCGCCCGGCTGCCGGGTACCTGAGCCCTGCCCGGAGTGCCCGGAGTCGGAGGTGCCGTCGAAGCCGCCGTCGGCGCCCTCGTGCGGCCGGAGAGCGTGTCCGCCCCCGGCCGCCGGGCGGCCGGCCCCGTCGTCGCGCCGGTGGGCCTCGTCCCCGGCGGTCGCGGTGGCCGCGGAGCCCTGCGCGGGGGCCACGTCATGGCCCGTCCGCGCCGAGCCCGAACCGCCCGATGCCACGTTGAACGCGTCCCATCCCGGGTCGTCGCCGGCGCCGCGGCCGGCCGCGGAATCCCGCGCCGGTGCGGCGGCGGCTCCCGCGGACACCGGGGCCGCGGCGGCGGACCGGTCCGGGCCCCCGGCCCAGCCGAGTACCGCCCCGCAGGAGTCACAGAAGGACTGGCCGGGCTCCGCGCGGGTGCCGCACTCGGCACAACTCCGCGCCGGCTCCCGTCCCGTGCCGGAGTTCTGGCTGGTCATCTCTCGGGAATCCTTTCGGCAGCGGTCACCTGGACCGTGTAGGGCATGTGGGCCGGGCGGGCGGCCGCCACGAGCGTGTCGAGGCGGTGTTCGTCCGCGCGGGTCGGGTCGGGCAGCCGGAGGGCGACGTGCAGACGAGGGCGCCGGTCACCGGGGACCGGGCCGAGCGGCCGGGCGTCCCAGGAGGCCCCACCGCTCTCGGTGATCTCCGGGGCCACGCCGAAGACCAGGCGTACCGCCTCGGACAGGCCGCGGCTGGTGCCCCGTACCCGGTGGAGAAAGGCGGCGGCGGCGACGGCCGCGCGCAGCCGGTCCTCGGGCTCGCTGCCGTCGGTCTCGGCGCCGACCCAGCCGGCCAGCCAGCGGGTGAAGTCCACCGGTGCCAGGGTCGGCGTGAAGTAGGAGTCCAGGTTGTCGAGGACGGCCAGGATCGGTGCGAGCACGTCGTCGAGGCCGCCGACGAACCGCTGGGCCAGATCGTCGTCGGCGAACACGGCGGGCAGTGTCATACCGATGGGTGAGGAGGACGCCAGCCCGTCGATCGAACCCCTCATGAGCGGTCTCCGATCACGCGGACGCGGTGGTCGAAGGAGAAGACCAGCGACGGGGGAGCGAGGTCGATACGGTCGGTCGGGTCGCCGCGCTTGCCGGTCAGGGGATCGGCCGGGTGGAGCTGGACCTCGTCGACCAGTTCGACGCCGGGGACGCGCTGGAGAACGGCGAAGACCTCACCGGACTGCACGGGCCGGCCGAAGGACCAGCCCCGGCCGTCGGCGCCGCCGGTCAGCGGGTCGAGATGCCGGTAGAGGGCGTCGTGCGCCTGGCGGCGGACCCGGTCCGTGTCGGTGCCGCGGAACGCGTGCACCGTGGCGACCACCGTGACGCCCTGGTAGAAGGGCGGCCCCACCGCCAGCCGGGTGCCGATCAGGCGTCGTTCGTCGAGGTGGCGGGTGATGCGATTGAGCAGCGCGTCACCGGGGACCAGTTGCTCGAAACGCAGCCGGCCGCCGGGGTCGGCCACGGCCTGGGGGACCACCAGCACCCGTACCGCGTACGACCCGTGCTCGCTCTCGTCGCCTTCCAGACAGGTGATCCGGGCCGTCTCGGGGGCGGCCCTGCGGGCGAGCTCCTCGTAGTCGCGCAGGGTCACCGCGCGCTCCTGGGCGCGCAGGGTGATGGGCGCCCGCGTCTTCGCCTCCTCCACCGTCTCGCCGTCGACCCCGCCGCGCGCCGCCTCCCGGTTGACGACCTCGGAGACGTACGGCACGGACGTGCGCAGCACCTGGACGGCGCCGCGCGCGACGTTCCCGGACCGGCCGCCGCCGGTGCGGTAGCGCAGGGCGCGGATGACGGCGCCCTTGGGGGCCACCGCCCCGTACTGGCGCAGGGTGCCGTCGGGTTCCCGTACCGCCGGACCGAAGGCGATGTCGCCCGTGGCGGCGTCCAGGGTGATGTGCCGGTCGAGCGGGGTGGAGGCGGCGAACGACGGGACGACCTCCCAGTCGGACCAGCCCTCGTGCTCGGCGGTCTGCAGCACCACCGGAGGGGTGTCGCCGACCACGGGGGCGTAGGCCAGCCGCAGCCGCTGCCCGGGCAGGCCGCTGGACTCGCCGAGCGCCTCGTCGTGCACGGTCTCGGCGTGCACGGCCGGGGTGGTGCCGCCGAGTGTGAACGCATCCACGGAGCGCACGGTCGGCGACGTGGTGTAGAAGGGCTGGTCGGGCAGTGGTTCGGTGACCCGGCAGCGCAGCCAGCCGGCCTCCTGCCCGCCGGTGCGGGACAGGGTGTGCGCCCCGGGGATGTGCAGGACGACCTCGCCGGGGCGGTTCAGACCGCCGGTGCCGTCCCGGTCGATCTCGCAGACGGTCCAGCCGTCCTCGGTCCACGCCTCCCAGATCAGCGGAGGCTGCCGCGGGTCCACGCCGACACCGTCGACCCGGCTGTCCAGCTCCATCGCGACGGCGCAGTGCGGTACGGCGGCGCTCAGGCCGAGCAGCATGCAGTCCCCGGGCCGCGGGGCCTCGGTGAAGCACATCACGTCCTTGCCCTCGGCGAGGTCGGCGGTCCTGTCGGTGACGGGCTCACCGTCCCGCTGGACCACGAGATACCGCAACTCGCAGGACACGATGGTCAGTTCGCGCTCGGTGGCGAAGACCGCGGCCTGCTCGCTCTCGGTGCGCGTGGTGGCGACCTCGGTGCCCATCGGGAGCAGCACGGCCTCGTCCTGCGGCGCGGACAGCCAGAAGGTGACGTCCGTACGGGCTGCGGAGGGCGGGAAGAGGGTGATGCCCACCAGGTCCAGGAACGCCAGGTGGTTCTTCTCCGGCACCCGGTTGAGCCGGTAGACGATCTGGTCGGCCATGTGGGCGACCGTTTCCACGAGGGTGACGCCCGGGTCGGAGACGTTGTGGTCGGTCCACTCCGGGGCGCGCTGCTGGATGTAGCGCTTGGCGTCGTCGACGAACTGCTGGAAGCGGCGGTCGTCGAGGTTCGGGGAGGGCAGTGCCATCAGCGGTCGCTTTCAGGGGAGGCGCCCGCGCCGGCGGCGTCGGGCTCCTCGTGGGAGGGGATGACGTAGAACGGGAAGACGAGGCTGCGCGGGTTGTTGGTGCCGCGGATCGAGTAGCGGACGTCGATGAAGAGCACGCCCTGCTCCGTCTCGGCGCCAGCGGTCACCTCGACGTCGCTCACCTCGATGCGCGGCTCCCAGCGGTCGAGGCTCGTGTACACCTCGTGCTGGATGCGGCCGGCGGTCGCCTCGTTGACCGGGGCGAACACCATGTCGTGGATGGCGCAGCCGAACTCGGGGCGCATCGGCCGTTCGCCCGGCGCGGTGGCGAGGACGAGCCGGATGGCCTCCTCGATCTCGCGCTCCCCGCTGACCAGGGCGATGCCTCCGGTGGGGCCGATGCGCAGCGGGAACGCCCAGCCGGATCCGACGAACTGCTCGGCCATCAGTGGGCCACCCGCCTTCTCGTCGTCGTCACGGTCCTGCTCGTCATGGTCCTGCTCGTCACGGTCCGGGTCGGCATGGTCCTGCTTCTCGGGGCGGTGGTTCTCTTGACCGAGGTTCTCGTGGAACTCATGGCCGTCACCCGAACGGGTACTTGATCTTGTTGACCGTCAGCAGGCCCATGAGGTCGATGTTGATGGCCCGCATGCCCACCTGGCCGATGGTGGTGAACTGCATGGTGCCGCCCGCGGTCGCCGAGAGGGCACCGATCGCCTTGAGGTTGAGGGCACCCATCGCGTCCACGGTCACCGCGCCGCCGAGCGACTTGAGGCTGACGATCCCGCGGCCCTGGAGGGTGAGCGGCCCGCCGCTCTTGATGCTGATGTTGGTCCGGGCGCTCAACGAGAGACTGGTGCCCGCGTCGATGGACACCGCGGTACCGCCTGTGATGCTGACGGCACCCTTGCTGTCCACGGTGATCTCGGTCTTGGTGCGGTCGAGGTTGATGACCAGCCGGTCGTTGCCGCTGGCCACCCGGACACCCTGCTTGCGGAGGCCGGTCTGCTGGCTGAGCAGGTCCACCCGATTGCCGTCGCGGTCGGACAGGGTGTGCCGGATCGCCTTCTTCTTGAGCGGGTCGTGCAGCGGGACGTCCTTCACCACGGTCGGCTTGTCGATGCCGTTGTAGAGGCTGCCGATGACGAAGGGGTGGTCGAGCGCGCCCCGGTCGAAGCCGACCAGCACCTCGTCGCCGACGTCCAGCGGGAAGACCCCGCCGCCCGACTTCCCGCCCAGCTGCACGGACCGCGTCCAGTCGCTGACGTACGCGTCGTCCAGCCACGGGAACTGCAGCTTCACCCGGCCCTGCCTGAGCGGGTCCTGTACGTCGGTGACGAGCGCGTTGGCCACACTCGGCAGCCGGGGCGCGGCCGAACCGCCGCCGGACGTCAGCCCGAACAGGGAGCGCCACTGCCGCCCGGTCACGTTCACCAGCGTCTCGTAGTGACTGCCCGCGCCGAAAGTGTGCCGTACGGAGGTGACGGTGTACTTGCCCTCGAAGGGGACGCCCACGTCGGTGAGCGCGATGGCCACGCCGGGACGCAGCACGGGATTGCCGTGCACCGTGACCTCCAGCTCGGCGAACGACGAGGTGAGCTCGTCCGCGAGGGAGGCCGCGGCGAACTTGACCTCGGGCCTGCCGTCGTACGGGGTGTCGGTCTCGACCAGTTTGGCGGCCTTGAAGGCGTTGGCCGCCTTCTGCGGGGTGGTGCCGATGGCGAAGGCGGGGCTGGTGCCCGCCTTCTTGAGCTCGACGACCTTCTTCTTGGTTTTGACGTCCCAGCCGCGCGCCTCGACCTTGTCGACCTGGTCGGCGGCGGTGACGGCGGCCCGGCAGCGCATTACGTCGACACGGCCCCGCAGCACACGGGGGTTCGGGTCGTCGGGGGACTTCGACACGGGTGCCTTGGACGCCGGGTCCGGCTCGGTGAACTCGAACTTCCCCTTGGCGTCCAGCGACATCACCAGCTCGTTCTCGTCGGCGAGCCGCGCCAGGAAGTCCCAGTCCGTCACGTTGGACTGGGAGATGAACTCGTAGAGCGTCTTGGTGGCCGAGATCTTCCCGATGGCGATGCCGTTCATCCCGGCCAGCTTGCGGGCGATGTCGGCGCCGGTCATGTTGCGGTACGCGGCCACCCTGCGCACCCGCATCAGACGGTGCCCCGGGTCGTATCCGCGGATGACGGCGAACGTACCGGTGCCGTCGTAGTCGGCCTCCATGCCGGTGACCTCGCCGGTGAGCAGCGGGGTCGTCGCGCCCTTGCCGTCGGCGACGGGTGCGATGACCACCTGGGAGCCGAACCTGATGTTCAGTTTGCCGAGCAGGTCCCGGTCCGGGTCGCGGAAGGTGAGCCGGAACTCTCCGGGCACTCCGGCCCCGAGGTCGACCCAGCCGCCGACGAGCAGGTTGATGGAGTCGGGCGGGATCTTCTTGCTGTCGATGGTGACGTGGATGATGTTGGAGTAGGACGTCTTCGCCATCAGAAACGCACCTCCTCGGCGGCGGGGAGGACCAGCTCGATACCGGTGGGCAGGCGCGAGGGGTCGTCGATCCCGTTGCTCTCGGCGATCGCGCGCCAGGCGGACGCGTTGCCGTACTCGCGCCAGGCCAGCGACTGCAGGGAGTCGCCCGCGACGACCCGGTGCACCCGCTGCGCGGTGAGCGCGCCCGAGGTCGGGTTCTGGCCCTTGGTCTTGCTGGGGATCTCGTGCAGCGCCACCTGGCAGGTGGCGCGGATCGGCACACCTGTCGTGCCGAACAGCGAGTAGGTGACGTCCACGGACTCCACGTACGAGGTGAAGCGGGCCGTGGAGAACGAGCCCCACTGGAACACCACCCAGGGCGGCGAGGGCTGCTTCGCGGCGATGCTCTTGGCCGTCACCTCGCAGCAGTCCAGCAGGGACTCCACGTTCTTCAGCACCACGTTGCTGGTCGGCTTGGTGGACGTGTCCAGGAAGATCTCGACCGTCATCTGGCGCGGCTCGGGCCCCATGAACTCCGGGACCGTGCCGTCGCGTACGGCAGCGGCGGGTGTGGACTTCCACTGGGCGCGGCGGTTCAGTTGCAACTGGGACGGGTTGAAGTCGAACTTGAACGTCTTGATCAGAGCGCCCGGCGTGCTGCTGGAGCCGACGGGCGGTTCGTGGATGGCGATAGTGGCGCGCACGAGGCTCTTGCCCGCGCCGCCCTTGCTTCCCTTTGCCATGTGGTGTTCCGCCCCCTCAGTCCGTGAATCCGTGGTGGGTGATCTCCAGGACCTCGGTGGCCACGTTCGGGCTGGCCGGGTCCAGGGAGGGCCCCGTCCAGCTCACCGGCAGCACGTCGATCAGCCCCCAGTGCGCGACCTCCGAACCGTCCGCGCGCAGCGCGGCGATCTGTGCGGTCGGCCGTTTGATGCCGGTGGCCACGGAGGAGATCCAGGCCGCGACCTTGGAGGTGTCCGGGGTCAGCGGCCGGGTCAGCCGGATGTTGGAGAAGGTGACACGGGACGGAAGCTGCCAGACAAACCCGTTGTTGCCGCCCTCCTGGCGTTGCTCGATCTCCACCGTGGACGAGAGTCCCTCGCACCCGTTGAAGTAACCGAGGCTCTCGCCGTCGATGGTCAGGGTGAAGTAGATGGTGGAGCCCGGGTCGAGAGCGCGGGACATCGGGGGCGGCCTTTCTGCGGACGTCGGTCGTGCGGGTTGTTCGGGTGGTGCGGGTTGTTCGGGTGGTTCCGGTGGTTCGGGTGGCTCGCGGTCGTGCCGGGTTTCGGCCGGTGGATGGCCGGTGAGTGGCCGGTGGGTGGTCGGTCAGCGGCGCGGGTCGCGGAGCTTGCCGATCCGCTCCCGGTCGAGCCGCAGCTCGGTACGGATCAGCCGGGTGATCCGGCTGATCAGCCTGTGCGTGAGTTCGTCGAGCTGGAAGTCGGTCAGGGAGCGGGGGTCGAACTGGCCCTTGGCGACCGCGGTGTACTCGGGCGGTGGCCGGCTGGGCTCGTAAGCGGGTGGCGGGTCATCGGCCGAGCCCGACCCGGACGAGCCGCGCGACGAGGTGCCGTGGGCCGTGACGGTGGAGACGGCCGTGGTGGCCTTGGCGGACGTCGGCAACGTCAGACCACCCGGGTTCCGCTGTACGGAGACGGGGGCGGAGGGTGCCGGGGCGGGTGCCGGTGCCGCCGGTGCGGTTGTGGCAGCTGACCTGGGCGCGGCTACGGCGTGCCGCTGCACGACTGACGGGCCGGGGTAGGCACTTGGCCGGGACAGCGGCTGCGGACGCGGAGTCGTCCTGGCGGCCCCGGTGGGCGGGACGCTGCCGGGACCGGACTTGGCGGCGGAGAGGAGCGGTACCGCTCGGCCGGCTGGTGCGCTGGGAGTGACGGCCCGCTGTATCGCATGTCCGGCGCCGGGCGACCCGGGCCTGCTGTTCGTGGGCGCAACCGTAGGCCTGGAAGCGGGTGTGGAGCGGCGCAGCGGGACGGCGGCCGGGGGTGCCGCGCGCCGGGCCTCGCGGGGCGCCGCGGTCGTCAGAACCGGGGCGAGGGCACGGGCAGAGGTCAGACCACGTAGGGGAGCGGGGCCTTTGGGCACGGACGTGCTCGTGATCGAGCGCTGCACAGCTGTCATAGGTGCGGGTGCAGATGCAGGTGCTGGTGCAGGTGCTGGTGCTGGTGAAGGCGTCGCCACGCGCCTGCTGCTTACGGCTTTGGTGCCCGCACCAGAGGGGCTCGCCGTGACCGCGCGCTGTACGGCAAAGGAGTTGGCGGCCGGTGCTGACAGCGGCACGGCCGGAAGGCGGTGGGGCGCCGTCCGTGTTGTCGCTGCCGGTGCCGGTGCCGGAACTGGTGTGGGTGCGGGAGCCGGGGCTCCTTGGAGGTGAGTGGCCGGTCCGGGCGTACGGTCCGGTGCCTGGCCCTGGCGTGCTGTCGTCGCACGCTGAACCGCACGCGGTGCGTCGGGGCCCGAACCGCCGGCGGCGGAGGCGAGCCCGGGGATGGGAGCGCCGAGCAGGGGGTGCTGTCGCGGTGCGGGCGTGGTCGCGCGCTGGACAGAGGTACGCGGGGGAGTGGCCGCCCCGCCGGTCGGCGGGGCCGGGGACGCCGGAGATACGGCCGAAACGCTGGACCGGTCTGCCGGGCCGGCAGGCGCGGTCGGCCCCGTGGGACGGACGGCGGGGCCCGAGGGCGCGGCCGAGCCGATCGGCGGAGCCGCAGGGGCCGAGGACGGAGGAGGGGTGACCGAGGAGGCGGGAAGCGGGGCCGCGGGGCCCGGACGTGCGGCCGTCGAGCCCGTGGTGGGCAGGTGCCCCGAGGTGGGCGCACCGAGGCCCATACGCCTCGCCCCGCTGGAAGTGCTCCGCTGTACGGGGTACGTGCCCGCGCCGGACGACGTGCCCGGAGTGGCCGAAGCGGCGGCAGGAGAAACGCCGGCAGGAGGAGTGGCGGCAGGAGAAACGCCGGCGGGAGGAACGGTGGCGGGGCTGCTGGGGCCGGCTGCCGGGTCGCCGGGGCCGGCCGTGGCCCTCTGGACGACGGCCGCCGTACCCGCGAGGGCACTGCTCGCCGTACTGGCAGGGGCTGTCCCCGCCCCGGTGGCACCAACTGCCCTGTCGGCGGGGCTGACCGGCATGCCACTCGTACGAGTTTCAGGGTTGCCGCTACTGCTACTGCTACTGCGGTCGGTGCTCGGGCGGACGGGGCCGGGGGCCGGGTCGCTGGGACCGGTGGCGGCTGAGGCTGTGGTTGCGGCAGTGGATGCGGCGGGCGTGGCCGCCGTACTGCCGGAACCGGGCGTCGCTCGCTGGACGTTGACCGCCGCGCCGCTGGAACGGGTCGCCGTGTCACTGGATCCCGTGGAAGCGCGCTGGACGCTTGCCGCCGCGTTGCCCGACTCGGGCGCCGCGCCGCGCGTGCCGTCCGTCGCCCTGCTGGGGCCGGCCGCGGTTCCGCCAGGGGTGCTCGCGGAGCCGGAGCTGGTTGGTGCCGGTGTTGTCGCGGAGGGCGTCGCTGTCGTACGGCTGCGGTCGGCCGCCGCCCGCTGGACGTTGACCGCCGAGCTGGTGGGGCTGGTTGACGTGCTGCCGGAGGAGGCTGCCGCCTTCTGGGCGCGGACCGGCGCAGGGCCGGTGTCGGCAGCCGGCGTGGCACCGGTACCGGCAGTCGGCGCGGCACCGGGGGCGGGCGTGGCGGGTCCGGACGTCGTCGGGGCAGGGCCGGTTGTCGTTTCGGGGCGCGCGGAGGCTGTGCCACGAGAGTCGGCAGCCGCCCTCTGGACGGCGGCGGCCCCACTGCTGGGGGCGGGCGCCGAGCCGGTGGAACCGGCCGCCTTGGCGGCAGGGCCGGCCGACGTACCACTAGGGCGGGTTGAGGAGTTAACGCTGCTGCTGCTGCTGCTGCTGCCGCCGCCGCCGTTGCCGCTGGTCGGGCGGACCGGTCCGGGCGCCGGGCTGCTGGGAACGGGCGCCGCAGCTGCGGAGCCGGTGGTGCTTGAAGCCGAGACGGTGGGCGCGGCAGGCGAAGTGGGAGAGGTGGGCGCGCCGGACGAGGCAGGCGCGACTGCCGCACCGCCGGAACGGGACTGCGCCCGCTGAACGTTGACCGCCGCCGCGCTGGAGTGGGGCGCCGTGCTGCCGGGGCCGACCCCCGTACCGTCGGCCCCGGCAGCACGGTTGCTTGAGGCAGGCGCCGTACCGCCACCGGACGTCGGCCTGACGGAACCGGTCGGAGCCGGGCCGCTCAGGTTGCGCGGAGTCGGACTGCCCGAACCGGACGGTGTTCCGACCGAACCGAGTTCACCCACCCCCGGGCCGACCGGTCCTGACGGCACAGGACCCGACGGCACAGGACCCGACGGCACAGGACCCGACGACGCAGGGCCCGACGGTGCGGGGCCCGGCGCCCCGGTGGCACCCGGAGCCTCCCGTCGGGCCACCGGCAGAGTCCGCTGTCCTACGGCAGACGCGGCGGGCGCCCTGGTCAGCGGGCTCTGCCGACGGGTCCTGGGTGGTACGGCGGTCACCCGGGGGCCCGTCGGGCGGGACGCCGTGACCGCACGGGACGCGCGCTGTACCGGTAGTACGCCTGGTGCATCCGATACACCTGATACACCCGATACACGCGATACATCTGATGCGTCGCCGTGAGTATGGGCAGAGGCAGAGGCAGAGGCAGAGGCAGAGGCAGAGGCAGGGGCGGCCTCGGGCAGGTCGGCCGCCGCCACCGGCAGGGTGCGCGAGGGTGCTTCGAGCCCCGGGACGGGCCTGGCCGATGTGGTGAGCGCGTTCCTGATCAGCCCGCCCGGTGCGCCGTCGAGAACGGCGTGGGACAGGGCACCGGTGAAGGAGGGGTTCTGCCAGGTGCTCAGTCGCCCGCCGAACCCGGAGTCCGCGACACCGGTCCGCCCCACAGCGGCGCGCTGGATCGGCGGCAGCCCCGTCCAGCCGGCCACCGCGGCCGGAGCGGAACTGCTGTGTCCGGTCACCGGGTTCGCTTCGGCAGCCGGGTTCGCCTCAGGAACCGGGGTAGGCCCCGGCCCGGGACGTGCGGCGGATGCCGCCGCACCACCCCTCAGTCGGTCGAAGAACCCCACTGATCAGCCCTCCGCCCCGCCCCGGGTCACCAGGGACGCGATCTGTTCCGTGTAGCGGCGGCGATCCTGGTGTTCGAGGTCCAGGATCGTCTCCAGGCTCCAGTGGAAGTGGTAGGCGACGTACGCGATCTCCTCGTGCAGCCGGTCGGTCGCGTACGTCACGATTCCCCCAGGCGGCTCCCGCCGAGTTCGACCTCGAAGGGCTCCGAGCAGTGGGGGCACTCCACGGCGGCGCGGGTGTGGCCCTCGGCGTTGACCTGCCGGTAGAAGTCCTGCAGGAACGCGAGGTCGGAGGCGAACATGTTCTCCACCACCCCGTCGTGCACCATCGCCACCGTGCCGAGGCGGGTGATGACCCGGCCCAGCAGAACCACCGACAGATAGGCGGGGTTCTCCTGGACGCGGACGTCCCGCAGCGGTATCAACTCGTCCCGGGCGGTGGCGAGACGCATCACGCCGTCCCGGTGCACCGTGCCCGAATCGTCGACGTAGCCGCGCGGAAGCTCGAACGGGAACTCCGTCCGCAGCGGCTGCGCCACCGGCGCGGGGGCCGGCGCCGGAGCCGGGGCGGGCGCCGGAGCAGCAGTCTGCTCCGGCGCCGCCACCGGTCCCGGCGCCGAAGCGTCCACGGCCGGGCCGAGGCCCGCCCTGCCAGCGGTACGGCGCATTACTCGATGACCAGTTCTTCGAAGACGATGGTCACGGTCTCGGTGAGCGCGGCGGCCTCGCCGGCCTTCAGGGAACTGGAGTCGATCTTGCTGCACCAGGCGTTGCGCATGTTGTACCGCTTCACCGGGTTGTTCTGGTAATCCATCATGATGATGGAGGCGTTCTTGCGGGCCGTGCTCATCTGGCCCGAGATCGAGTCGTTGATCCACGTCGTGAACGCCGGTGACTGGGTCATTCCGCGCACCACGGTGCACTGCCCGTCCTTCTGCACGCCGGGCATGAGGCTGACCTCGGGCCGGCCCTGTGCCGAGTTCGACAGGTGCTTGATGACGTCCTGTTCGATGCTGAGGCCGTTGACCTCCGCGAGGTACTCGACCATCACGCCGTCGATCTGCAGACCGAAATTATGTGAAGTGAGAGCGTCACCCGGGCTGAGACTCATCTGTTCTGTGTCCTTCTGAGGGTTCTTGGCGATGCCGTACGCGTGTGCGTACTACGCGTCGGCGTACGGGGATGCGCAGGGGGATGCGTACCCGGAGGCACGCACGAGCCGGCGGGGCAGGCGGTGCCTACTCCTCCAGCTCCCCGCTGCCGCTGGAGAACTGGGCCAGCCGGAAGATCACGAACTCGGCGGGCTTGACGGGGGCGATACCGATCTCGCAGATCACCCGTCCGAGGTCGACCGACTCCGGGGTGTTGGTCTCCTCGTCGCACTTGACGTAGAACGCTTCCTCCGGCCGCTGGCCGAAGAGCGCGCCGCTGCGCCACTCGTTGACGAGGAACGCCGAGACGTTGCGCCGGATCCGGGCCCACAGGTTGTGGTCGTTCGGCTCGAACACCACCCACTGGGTACCGAGGAGGATCGACTCCTCCAGGTAGTTGAAGTACCGGCGGACGTTGAGGTAGCGCCAGGCCGGGTCCGAGGACATGGTGCGGGCGCCCCAGACGCGGATACCGCGGCCCGGGAAGGCACGGATGCAGTTGACGCCGATGGGGTTGAGCAGGTCCTGCTCGCCGCGGGTGATCTGGAGCTCCAGGTCGACCGCGCCGCGTACGACCTCGTTGGCGGGCGCCTTGTGCACACCGCGCTCGAAGTCGTTGCGGGCCCAGATGCCGGCGACGTGGCCGCTCGGCGGGGTCAGGCGGGACTGGCCGGTCGCCGGGTCGAAGACCTTGACCCAGGGGTAGTACAGGGCCGCGTACTTGGAGTCGTACCCCGCGGTCTCCTGGCGCCAGACGCGGATCTCACGCGCGTTGAGGCTGGGCGGTGGGTCGATGACGGCGACGCGGTCGCCCATCAGCTCGCAGTGCGCGATGAGACCGAGCTGGACCGCCTTCACGGCCTCCAGGTCGATCGCGCCGCGCTGGTAGGCGGCCATCAGGTCGGGGACGGCGACCATGGAGATCTCGTCCACGGCCTCCAGGCCACCGAAGCCGGTGCGGTCGGCGGAGTCGCCGAGGTACTGGGCCGGGCCGGGGTGAGCGGTGTCCGATCCGGCGGGAACGGCCGGGGAGGCGGACGAGGCGCCCGTGGGGGCGACCAGCGACACGGTCTGGTTCTCCGGCCGCGCCAGCTGCGCGGCGGGCGCCGCCTCCTGCACGGTGATGAGCTTGGAACGCTCCTTCACCTGCGTGACGACGTAGTTGCGGCCGCCCTTCTTGGCGCTCACGTCGAAGGTCTCGACGGGCCTCTCGCCGTCCTTGACGATCAGCTTGAAGCGCTCGGCGGGACCCTCGCCCTCGGGGTCGGCGACCTCGACGGTGAGCGAGCCGCCCGCGATGGCGGTCACGCTGAAGGTGCCGAGCTGCTTCGGCTCGCCCGCCGGGAGCGCGGCCCGGGAGGCGGAGCCGGCGACGGCGGCCGGGGAGGAGCCGTTCGCCGGTGCGCCCTCGGCAGCGCCGCCGACACGTACGACGTACGCGGCGCTGCCACCGTTGTTGAAGAACCCGTACACGGAGTGCGCGAGGTAGAAACCTTCGGTGAAGACACCGAAGGACGCCACGTACTGGGACCAGTTGGTCACCAGGGTCGGCTGGTTCAGCGGGCCGGTCGGAGCGAGCCCGACGAAGGCCGCGACCGACGTGCCCACTCCCTCGATGGGACGCGAGCCGCTGGCCACCTCCTCGACGTATACGCCGGGTGACAGGTAGGACGGCATGCTCTGCGCTCCTCGGGGTACGAGACAGGTCTTCTCCGACCTTCACGCGCGCGGGCGTTCCTTGAAACGTCCTGCGGTACCTGATCGGGGGCAAACTCCCTGCCCACAAGGGCAGCCCGAGGCGCCCGAGTGCCCCTTGATCCGTCCGGACTGCCCGGAGAAATGCCCTCGCAGCCCTCCCCGTGTCCGGCCCCGCCCGGTATCGCTGAGAGATCAGCCAGTGGAGGGGAACGTCATGCGCGCGCACGAAGCCCAGGCCGACAAGGCCGGTGGTGACCAGGCACGGGTCCGCCCGACGGCGGAGCGGAACACCACCGCGGACCGGATCCTGGCACTGCAGAGCGCGGCGGGCAACGCGGCGGTGACCCGGGCCGTGCAGCGGGACCGGCACGAACACGGCGAGGGCTGCGGGCACGGTCCGGAGGTCCAGCGCTCGATGGTGGACGAGGTCGTGAAGTCCCCGGGCGGCCGCATGAACGGCTCGCTGCTCAAGGAGACGGCGAGCTGGTTCGGCGGCGAGGACTTCAGCAACGTACGTCTGCACACGAACGCGGTCGCCCTGCAGTCCGCCGCGGCGATCGGCGCCCGCGCGTACACCGCCGGCGACAACGTGGTCTGGGACGGGAAGGACAAGCCCACCCTCATCCACGAACTGCAGCACGTCCACGACCAGCGGCGGGGTTCTGTCCCCGGCAGCGACAACGGCTCGGGCCTCAAGGTCTCCAGCCAGAACGACTGGGGCGAGAAGCGGGCGGACGCGATCGAGGCGCGGGCGAGGAGCGGGGCGCCCCCGGTGCAGCGCGCGGTCGCTCCCGAGGGCGCGACCGGCACCGAAGTCGCGACCGGCACCGAAGCCGCGACCCGCACCGAAGCCGTGAACGACACGGACACGGACACCGGCACCGGCACCGAAGAGGTGAGTGCGGGGCGCGGTTCCGGTGGGCATGCGATCCAGCGCGCGGTGTGGACGTTCAACGGCAGTACCAACACGCACGACGTCCTGGGGCAGGACGCGGGTGCGGGTGTGTGGACCGACAGCAACGGCCAGACCAGGACCACCAGGGAACTGCAGGTCGATTCCCGGTCCCTGCAGCACGGCGACAGGTACGACGACGCCACACGGCAACTGCACAGCAGCGGAAGCGTCGCCATCACCAGGCGCGGGACCATCGCCGACCACGAGTATCCGCAGCGCGAGACCAGGACGCGCAAGGCGGTGGTCGAGGCCCAGGAGAAGATGGCGACCGCGCTGGCCCTGCTGAGCGCGGCGGGCGGCACTCCGAACGGCTTGCTGCTGCAGGCGCTCAGGTCCGCGTTCCCGCTGTTCCAGACGGCGACTCCCCAGCAGATCGGCGGGCTCCTGCCACGGATCTCCGAAGTGCTGCGACGCGTTCAGGTGGGCCTGAACTCACAGGGCGCGCAGATCGCCCTGGTCGGACAGGCATCGATGTTCGACCGGGGCGCCAGGGGGGCGAACGCGGCCGGCGCGGCAGGATGGGTCGACCCGAGCGCCAAGGACTACCTCGCCCGGCTGAAGCCGGACCACATGAAAAGCGAAGAGCTTCCGTCCATGGACTCGGGGCGCACCGGCGCGATCAACCTGAGGGAGGAGGGCGAGGTGGCCTGGTACGTCATCCACGAGGCCACGCACCGGTTCGCCGGAACGCTGGACTACCAGTACAGCTCGTACGACCACGAGTTGCAGGAGGACGCCGCGCATGCGGGGCTGGCGACGGTCCTGGACCCGGCCACCATGGCCACCCAGGACGCAGCGATGCTCGGCAGGCGGGGCGCCCGCGACCCGTCCACCTACTCGGGCGACAACGAGACGCAGCGTCCGAAGCGGCAGGAGAACTGGTACGCCATGGGCCGGCGCGCGCTGATGAACGCCGACTCCTACGCGCACTTCGTCATGACCGCGACCGGCTCGCCGATCCCCAGGAGCTGACGGTCCCGCCTGGGGGGCCGTTCGGGCAACACAGCGTGCACTCGGGTCTGCTGCCGGAGGCCTGTCGGCTCGCTAGCGTCCATATGTGAGCCTTTGGACTTCTCTGGAGCCCGCCTCCGCGACTGTGGACCCGGGTGGCAGTACGACCGTGCGGCTGCGTCTGCGCAATACCGGTGATGTGGTGGACGAGTACCGCTTCGAGGCGGTCGGTTCGCTTGCGCCGTGGACGGTGGTGGAGCCGCAGACGCTGCGGTTGTATCCGGG